>CAIOZP010000716.1 GCA_903862805.1 uncultured Fibrobacterota bacterium | reverse complement strand
TAGTAGTGAGTCATGGCAACAAATAAAATGTTGTTCTTTACAACAGGGAATCCGTCGAATGCCGGATCGATAATCGCCTGCGTAAGCTGGCGAACACGATCGGTACGGAAATTGAAAAAGATCATGACGTCTTCTGAACCGGCACCGGCGTAATCGCCAAGCAAAAACGGTTTGATAAATTCGTCATTCGCACCTGCGGCGTATGACTGCTCGATCGCTTCCTTCCAAGATCCGATTTTTGTTCCGACGCCCTTGATGATCGCGTCGTAGGCAAGTTGCGTGCGCTCCCAGCGCTTGTCGCGATCCATTGCATAATAGCGACCGATCACAACGCCGATCTTGCCGATTCCTATTCTGTCAAGTCCCTGCTGGAGAAATTCCATGTGTCCAAGTGCCGACTTGGGAGGCGTGTCGCGCCCGTCGGTGAATGCGTGAATCACAACATCCGAAAATCCCTGACGCTTGCATGTTTCAAGAATGGCGTGGCAATGACGCGTTACAGCGTGAACGCCTTCCTCCTGAATGAGTCCCATGAGGTGCAGTTTGGATTTGCGGCTCTTCGCTGTTTCGATCGCCTTGAGGATCGATTCATTGTTGAAGAACTCGCCATCGCGGATTGATTTGTCGATACGTGTCAGGCTCTGATAAACCACACGGCCCGCGCCGATGTTCAGATGTCCGACTTCCGAATTGCCCATGGTTCCTGCCGGCAGACCGACATCTTCGCCAGATGTCGTGAGCGTTGTCGTGGGATATTCGGCTTCGTATTTGTCGGCCCACGGAGTATTAGCGACATAGATCGCGTTGCTCGGTTCAGGCTTTCCTTTTCCCCAGCCATCACGAATAATTATGCAAAGCGGTTTCTTGCTCATCGGAATTCCCGTCTGTCAATCGACAATTATTACTGGTTTTCGTCCTGCTGTTCCTGAGGCTGCGGAGCGGCGCTCTGCGGCGGCACAGGCATATCAGGAGCCGGTGTGCTTGTGTCGATCTTCGTCACATACTTGCCGCCGAAGTTCCAGTCGGATTGAGCCTTGCCGGTTCCTTTGCAGCGGGCGCATTTGCCCGATCCTCCGCAGAGCGAGCACTTGCCGCTACCGTGGCAATACGGACAGACAATCTTGTAAGAAGTCGGTGCGACATCTTTTTCTGCATAATTTTTTGTGCTGACGGTGAACCTGCCGGTGCCGTCGCAGTACGCGCATTTTCCGGAACCTTTACAGATGTCGCACGAGCCTGGCTTCGGCGTGCAGAAAGGACATTTCGCGGCATCGTAGGGAGGCTTGCGCTGATCCATGCGCGCATCAGCGCAGGACGAAATCAGCAGTGAGGCGGCAATCAGCAGAAACATTGCAACAATACGCTTCATGGCGGATCCTTTTCTGTCGGTCGTTGATCCATTGTTTTGGAAGACAGCGAATATAAATTCAGCGCGATTCGCGCAAGACCTGTTGGTGTGATTGTTTCCGCCAAAGATGCTGCGCACTTATTCCCTGTACAGGCCGTTTTCCTCGCGGATCATTTTGATACCGGCAATCGTTTCGTATTTGAGGTTGAGAATCTCCGCCTTCACATGCCGATCTTGAATATCCAGCATGGCGAAACTCGCCGCCTGCTGTTTGTCGATCGGACCCTTGCAGTGGCCGGGGTTGAGATAAAGCACGCCATCTTCGATTCGCAATTCGTGCTTGTGTGTATGCCCGTGACAAATTATCTGATTGATCATTTTGTCGTCAGGGCCGAGATCTTTTTCTATGGAATGCACGAGCAGAATTGAAAGTCCAAGAATGTTTTCGCTGCTCGATGGAGCGACCGTTCCGTTTTTGTATGCCTCGTCGTAAAGTCCTGGAACCTGCGCCACGCTTACGCCAAGATCCTCCAGACATTTCGCATCTGTAAAGTCGTCGCCAAGATGAAATATCGCGCCGACGTGTTTGCGCTCGACCATCCACGAAGCGACATCGTGCAAAAGCTGAACATTTCTATGTGTGTCGGAAATAATGCCAATTTTCATGCGATCCCCCTGTACGGATGATGGGAATATACGCAAAGGAAGATTCTGGGGTGATGAGGAAATCAGAAATTGTACGTCAGTTTGATCGCATCATTATTCCGGCCGATTTGAGCGGACAGATTCAAACGCGAAAGCCACATCCGGTACTTTATGGATCCTGCGGTTCCGATGGCAAGAATCGTGATTCCGCTGATTGATAGTGGAAAACTCGTGATTCCAAGAAGTGCCGCATCTCCCAGATCATCTACTGTCATGGCTCTCCAAAAAAGAATTCCGCCCGTTGCCGTCATTGCTCCTCCAACTACTGCCATGATTGAGAATGATTTTTCTTCCCGTCGCAAACTCCAGGCAGAATTTTCGGAGATTTCGCGGAAGGGCAAATCATAATCTGATGCAAATGCTTCGCCGGAATCGTTGTCGCTGACTGAACGGAAAGATCCCTTGGTGGTATAAGACCGGACTTCTTTTCTATCTATCGATACCACGATGAACTCTTTTCCGCTTGTATCAAGAATGCATACCGGAATTTTTGTGCCGTATGTCATTGAAAGGGTGTCCGGTGATGATGCGGCTGATGAGGAAATCAATGCCAGAACAAATCCAACCGTCAAAGATGAAATAGTTTTCACAAACACCTCCGTGATGATGAACTCAGAAATTGTAGGAAACCCTCAAGCTACCCTTATCGTGACCGATCTCCGCCGAAAGGTTCAGCTTTGAAAGTCTTTTGGTGTACTGGATTCTCTTGCCAATGCCAACACCGAGCAGCGCAGCGCCACTCGCTATGAAGGGAATTCCGATAGTAAGGGTTTTCGCGCCATCTTCGGTGAGCAATCCATACTGATCCACAGACGATGCGCCGGTGAGGAAAAGAGTTACGCCGGTACCAAGAAGGGCCGCGCCGGTGATAAGCATTCCCGTGAAACCGCCAACCTTCCGATGCAAATCGTCTGGTGTATATCCGTCCGGATCTCTGTAAACCGTTGTGTCAACATTCGGCGTCTCGGAGCCATCGATGACGGTATGTGTTTCAAATTCCTCGCGAGCCGGGCTTTGTGCTATCAGGTGGAGAGTTCCTCTGTATGTGTAGGATTCGAGAGAACGCTTCGTCATTATCACGGTGACGCCTTTTTCCACGACGGTGATATGTGCTCCGGCCGTATCGAGGATGTCTACCTGAATCGGCGTTCCGGACTTCAGGACGATTGTCTCGGCAGACGATCCGCTGCTTAGGCAGATAAGCGCCATTGTTGCGGCGACTGCGATTGTTTTTAACTGCTTCTTCATGATTGCTCCCCTGACGTTGTTTGTCTGTTTGGTGCGGGACAGTTCAATTATCGGGCCAAGTGGAAATGTTTGATTTTTGATGAAATCTGACAGATAAACATTGACTGAGTTGCAGAAGAGTAGCGGCGGCGAGGCGCCAAAGGCGGCGGATGGTGGTTTGATTTCAACGCGGATCGTGCATTTGCCGAGTCTGCTTCGGCCGGACTTTTACATCAATCGCACAAAATCAGTCTTTTCTTTTCGGGATTTGAAACCGTTCCCACCGTTGAGTATTTGTTCCAGATTGGAGATCCGCTCTTCCAAGTCATGTGCCAATTTGTTGGCGGTAGTGAGAGATTGAACGGATCATCGGGCCTGATCCATCCGCCTGAATTTTGCCCAAATGAAATCGTGACAGAGCTGTCGCATGTGGACAAAAATAGCTGGTCGGCGGAAACCATGTCGGTTTTGGTCAGAAGGCAGGCGCAGACCCTTTTGTCGATGTGGTAGAAATGTTGAACTCCGAGCCTGATGAAATCGTTGTCAATCATCATAACATCTCCGTAGCAATGAGTCGGCAATCCGACAAGGCAAAGCGTGTCGCCTGAAAATTGGGCTACGTTTTCAACCATTGTCCGGTTGTGTATTCCGGCGCGGAGCCATTGAAATGTTGTTACAAGTGTTCCGGCAATCATCGACGTCATGAAAAAAACCGACACCACGCGGAACGATCTCCGCTGGAGCAGACTGGTTTTTCCTGATGCAATTGCAAACGAAACCGCAAGAACAGCTGAAGGAAGATATTGATACCATCCGCAAGTAAAATTTATGACCGGCGCAAGTGACACAAGAAATGCAACAAGCGCGATGCAAAGACGAATCCGAAGCTCGCGATTTGAGAAAAACAGTAGTAAAAAAGCAAGTCCAGCGGCTGGCAACGCACAAAATATCAGGATTGGCCTCATCAAAACGACATCAAAAGGAACTGGCACAGAAAACGAGAAAAAATATTTGACAAGACATTTCAGGGTTGTTCCGTTGAGCGAAAAGAACGAGACGTCATGCTCTCCGGCAAAAACGTGTCCAAGCACCAGCGTCCTCACGACAAGAAAAACAATTGCTGTGCCGACGATTATTGCCAGCCGTTTTGGCCGAAACCGGCAGGAACTTCCGAACAACGACCAGACCGCCAGAATTATCGGTAGTGTCAGCGACATTTCCTTGCACATGAGTGACGCTGCGTATGCAATTCCGAGGTATTTGTCGGCAGAGGGTTTTTCGCGCAAATAAAGCAGTATGGTCACAAGCGCAAATGTCAGCGAAAGCAGATCCCCGACAGCCGAAAGCCAGCTGACGGCAGGAACAGCCGCCGGGCCGCAGAGAAAAAAAAGTGCAAAGGCAAAAGCTACTCGTAACCCTGCACCAAGTCGCCGCATAATTGCCATCAACAGCAACCCGTTGCAGATGTGAATCAAAACGCTGAATAGATGCGCAACGACAGGCGGAACGTTGAAACTTGCCCACATGATTATGTTTGTTATCGGCCGCCAGTGCCAGTCG
>CAIOZP010000715.1 GCA_903862805.1 uncultured Fibrobacterota bacterium | reverse complement strand
TTCAGAGAAGAATCGACATATCCGGAATTTACCACCATGACCGACATTGCAGGCCCGTTTCCTCCGAACATGTTTGAGCAGTAGCTCAAAACAAATACCATGCAACAGAGCATTGTGGCGAATGTCCACTTAAAACATTTTCCTAAAGTTGTCGATTCTTCTCGCGTCTTCATATTTATTGCGCCTTATTAATTCAACGTGGAACCATGATGCTGCTGACCCTGCCGGAGGCGGTTGTCGCACGCAGAATGTAAGCGCCTTGCGCACTTATCGCCGAAGCCGGAATTCGTATCTCCGATCCATTCTGATGGACAGCTGAAATCAATCTGCCGCCAAGGTCGAAAATCTCTGCTGAAGAAAGCGCTTCGACTCCCGCGTGAATCAACAGTCCCTTCTCATTTCTGCTCAACGAAATTCCTGAAGATCCGAATGTTTTATAGACATAGTGAATTCCAACCGTAGGTTGATTAGCTATTGCCATTGCAAGCGCTCCGGCTTTTTCACCGTTTGATGCCGTTACAATAAGCGCTGCCGCTGCGATTGTTCCTGAATCTCCTGTAGTGAAATTCACATTCACCAAACGGTTTTCACCCGCTGCAATGGAACCGAGATCCAACACCGTATCGCCGTTTTCAAATGCCGCATTCCAGTTGTAGGTGCCGGTCGGCAGCAATGCCGGAACAAGTTTCGCTGTGGCTGTGATAGCCTGCGCAGACGTATTGGTGATACTCACCGGCACACCATCCGTCACGTGTCCGTTGCCTGCGTTGCTTACGGGAAGTTCTGTCGGCGCGCCATCATACGAAACACTGAAAGAAGTGGCAGGTATCGCAGTCGAATCGTAATACGCGCCATAAACGCGTTCCATAATTACTGCATTGGTTATGCTATCAACGATGACTGCTTTTGCAAAACAACATCCTTCCGCACCAACCTTATTTGAAATGATAAAATGCATCGCAAAGTAAAGAGAGTCTCCAGTGTTGAAAGTGCCGTTTGCTTTTGCCGCAGAATCGGCGATCAAAGAATCCGCCAGGCAATAAATGGTATAGCAACTTGGAGTAGTATCAATGTGCGGCGAATAACATATCCCAAGGCAGAATGCAAGTCCCCAGTTTGTTGTTGGTGCTTGCACAATTTTCTTGTATGCCCAGATGACATGGCTTTGGTCTCCAAGATTAAAAAGGTATCCGTCATTGTTTATTGTAGTGGTCTTGGCGACAAGGAACGATCCTTTGTTATGCAAAGCCAGCGTCTCCTGAACCTGCGGATAGGCACATGGCGCAGTTTCAATAAACAACATTGCCATTAAGACAGCTGACGTAAGGATCGATGCGGTCTGATACTTCCTTTTGACCGAAAATCCTCCGAATACATTATGTCTGATCAGACTATTATCACGCATAATTCTTTCTCCTTTTCAATGCTGCATTAGCACGCGCAAAGGCCGGTGATCTTGCATATCACCGGCCCCGCATGACGTTCTGGAAAAACGATCAATTGTTATTGATCATTTTCAAAGTTCTTGAGAAACCTTGCTTGCCGGTTATTGTTACAAGGTATGAACCCTTGGCAATATTTCCGATTTCTAAATTTGCAATGTTTCCGCTGGCTGTCACATTTCTTTCGGCAACGTTCCGGCCCTCAAGTGTTACGATTGATACGCGATATGCACCATCCTGAGGGAGGTGAATAGCCGCCTGTGTTCCGTGTACGTAAAACGAAGTAGAACCAGTGAAAACATTCTGCGGCCGTGATTGAATCGGAACAACCGCAAGCGGAACATTCAGATTGACCAGCGCATCTTTGAAGCCTGCGGAATCGAGTGCACCGCAATACTCCCAGACAACGTTTCCGTTTGGATCGACGATAATATAGGACGGGTAACCGTTAGTGATCGAAGTATCAATGTTCATGTATTCATTAGCAACAGTGGAGCCTGAACCATCGGTTGCAGGGTATGTCGGCCGTGGCCCCGTACCTCCCAAATATGATGCATCGGCAGCTGGAGCACCGTCGTCGAATGTTTCTACAGCAGCAGAATCGTCCGTTGGTTCAACGTCAATTCCGAGCACAAATAATGCCTGATTATTGTTCCCATACTCCTGCTTGATCTTTTCAAGCTCTGGTGCTGACGCCTGGCACCACCCGCACCAGCTTGCGAATATGTCGATAAAGACATATTTCCCCGCTCCTGTCAGTTTCGACAGAGACAGACTGTCTCCGTGGATACTCAAGAGATTGAAATTCGGCGCTGCCGTCTGGGCAGCCGATATTCCTACGCATAACAGAATCGCTGACAAAAGTTTTTTCATTTTGTCATCTCCTTTTGTTGAATGAAATTGAGAAAACGCAACGAAAGTGACCTGCCGAAATCCAAACAGGACAGGCCGTCAATTCACAAATGCAGTTGCAGGTAAAAGAAGTTATTGAAACCTCCGTCGTTGTGCCGATGATGACAGGCACCGAGACGGAGCTATGTCAAGACATCAGCTGTTATTAATTGGAAAAACCCTCTCCGTGGCACGCACGGAAGAGCAGGTTCAGAGCTGTCTTGGTCTGGTAAACACTGTTAGTGTCTCCTTTAATTTTTCGCTCATAATCGTTTCGCCGTGGAGGATCTAATGCTAAATATAGTAAAATATTAGTAAATTGCCATTTTAATAGCTAAATCAAGAATATAGTGTTTTCTAAAGTGGAAAGCATATCGATTTTGTTATGGGTTTAACACGTGTATATTGGTGATTTCACAGACAATATGTGTTATAATTCCTTATTTCATGTTGTCTTGCGAAATATCGGTGTTAAATCTGTGTTTTTGCCCTTCCGGATAGTGAGCGGCGGTAAATCGAGGCTGGAATTTGAGGTACGGAGACTGGATTTCACCCGTACTCCGGTATAAATCAGTATCGCTCCGGTGAATTCCACCCGTGCTCCGGTATAAATCAGTATCGCTCCGGTGATTTCCACCCGTGCTCCGGCCGAAATCAGTATCGCTCCGGTGATTTCCACCCGTGCTCCGGCCGAAATCAGTCGCGCTTCGGTGAATTTCACCCAAACTCCGGTAAAATTCAGGGAACAGTCATAATCTCTATGTTAATTGGGAATGAGGTGGTTGTGCCTAAAGATGGGCGTTACAGCCTTTGGCGGGACGTGGCACCAAGGCTGTAACGCATTTGAAAAATCACATCAGGAGGCAGGTTTTGTGACCTTGGCTCTTGAATTGCGCTTGAAATGACCCGCCATCGACGCGATTGTCGTGTTCAGGCCGGGCACGCGGTCGGCCTTTTTGGACGCATCGCCGTAAACCTCTAACGAGGAAACGAAGAGATCACTTTTTACTGCCATCAGGGTGTTGTTGACCATCTCGTTAAGCTCGGTAATCGCCAGTGCTATCGGCTCAATATCGGTCATGAGCTTATAGTCACGCTTGTACTCGGCATCGTCGAAGTCGCGGCTAAGCACTTCGGGATGATTATTGACCACGGATGCGGCCTTGTCGATGAATGGAGAAAGCTGTTCGCCCGCCTTGGGAAGCGATTTTATCGCTTCCGGTGTCAGACTCACCTTGAAATTGAGTTTGCCGGATATATCGGCAAGCTGTTGAAGGATGTTTGTTTTGACAGCCGGATCGATTTCGGCTGACACCAGATTCTGTGACGGCATATTGCCTCCTGCGGCTGGGCCGCGTTGGGTTTTCGTCCTCTAATGCTGGAATAGATTTTTGCGGCTTTTCCGGGGTATCCGGTGAGGCCGGGACTTGTTGGGGAATATAGGGCAAAAATTTTGAAAATGGTGCGCAAAATTCAGCAACAATTGAAAAATCTGAAAAAAATGTCACGTGTGAGTGTTTTTTGAGGATTTTGTGGCGGCGAGGGGGGGATGACTGGTTTATCATGGTACTATTCATCCGGTGTGAATTAGAAGCACATAGCCCTGTTATCAAATGACC
>CAIOZP010000714.1 GCA_903862805.1 uncultured Fibrobacterota bacterium | reverse complement strand
GGACTGGCAGTAGAAAACACTTTACTGCTGTCAAACATGATATAAGGCGTCGGATCGTCCGGACTTGTTGTGGAAATATTGAAGTCGGCGGTTCCGTCATTGTTCAGATCCAATATCAGAGGCGTGTTCTCGTGCAGAGTATCGTCCTGAATATCGGTATAGACAATCTCCGCTTAAATAGATGCGGATGCAATGGCTATGAGCATCAATGTCTGAGTCAGTAATTTCATGATTTTCCCTTTTGTGTCAATTGTCCCGGATTATTTCCAAAATCAAAAAAGAGTCATCTTTCTCTGCATCGGTCGGCCTCCTTCACGGATGATACTTGCGACATATACCCCCGGCGACAGTGTCTGCGGAAGGATGATGCTTTGCGTCTCACCCCTGCTCAAGACTGCTGTTGCAACACGCTGCCCTCTGAGATTCACGATCTGCAATTCTCTGCAATCCGGCGATAGATTGCTCAGTTGCAGGGTCCTGCCCTTCAGAGAAACTGCGGCAGTAGAAATCGGCTGTTTTGCAGCATCTGTAGCGGTATTGCCAATAGTCAGTGTCAACTTCGGACGATATTGAATGCCGAGCGTTGTATTTTCTGATGAAGCGTACCAGTTCCCGACAAGCGTTCCGAACTCATACCATTCCTGCGGCAGATCAGCATAGATCATGAAACCGTAGTTCGGCGCTCCTCCCAAAATGGCGTTAACCAATCCTGTTACATCCCAGGTGTGCCACTGGTTGATGGAAGTTCCGTCATAGGTGTAGGTCGAGGTAAGGGACGAATCCATTGCGGGCCACTGACTTTTGTTGCTGAATGTGGCAAAGGAGGATTCGCCATTCGACACATCACCGAAATCGATATTTGCAGGACTCCAGTCCTGCGAGATTTTATGCAGTACAAGATTGACCGGGTTGAAACCACTATTGCCGCAGTTTGATGAATCCTGCGCGAAATTCATCTCGTCAAAATATTGATAGAGTGAAAGCTCTGCTTTGGTGACAGAGGTAGCAGCGAGTTGGTCAAGATTGAATTTTACCGCCACCCGGACGGTTTCGAACTTGCGACTGACCGGTCAACATGCCAAATTGTACAAGATAAGCGCCTGCCCATTTGGCTGCGAGTTATACTCAGGGGTATAGCCGCCTGCCACTTCATTGAGAATGATGCTTGCAGTCGCATCGGTACAGTTAACATACCACAGATTCACATCCGTAGTCCCGCTATAGCCATTGGTACCGTTCTGCAGGACAATCTCACTGCCGAAAGCCGAAACAGCCGCAAAAAAAGCCCCGGCCAGCACTGTTTTTTTTATCATGCAATACCCCTCATTTTGTTTGTTGCTTATTCAAAATTCATTCGATGTATCATTTTGAAAGAATTATCTTCGACGAGATTGTTCCGCTTGAAGATTCCAGCCTCACGAAATAAATCCCATCTGTCAATGCCGACATATCCATCACATCATGGCCATGGATGATTTGCGTGGCAATGCGGCGACCTGATGACGTGAACAAGGATACGGTTCCTTGCAATGCTGATGAATTCAGGATCAACCGCCTGCCGCTTATTCTTGCGCTGAATAGCTTTTTGTCAACGGACGAGTTGCGCAATATTCCTGTAGCAGGTGCGGCGATCGAATTTATTCCGACTGCATAGATTCTCAGATTCGCTGAATCGGGAAGATCATTTGCAAGATTGTCCAGCATGGAATCGTTCCATTCAAACGAAATCACCCCGGTGTTGCCAGGGGTCCATCGACGCAGCCGGACTACATCTGCGATGAAATCGGAGACAAGGATTTTCGCCGTATCCCTAACGCCCTTGCCAGCATAGTGGAAATGTGCGGCATCCTGATTCCCCGGATATCGTAGCGAAATATCCAGCACTTGCTTCGAGTCAAACGACAGATCGACGAAGACTGTATCGTTTGGCGAAAGATTCATCAGCGGCAGATTTGCACCGCGTTTCATTGTCAGGTCAAACCCGGCTCTGCTGAGCGGGTGAGCCGAATCGCATGCGACAAGATGCAATGTCCCCGAAGCCGATTTGTCATGGAAATTATAGGAGCCGGATGGAATTTTTCCGCCCCGGGAATCTGCAACATATCCATTGGAGGAGGATGATCCGGTGCCGAAAACCGACCAGGTGGCAAGGCCGCTTGAGGCATCTGCGGTGCTGTCTGATGATTGTTCCATCAGAAGATTGCGCTGCCCATCTGGAAGCGCCAGGTATCGGGAGAGTGAAGAAATGGATCGCAAAAGGGAGTGGCTGCTGTCGGTGGGAACATCATTGTCAAGATCCCATACCATTGTCCCTGCGCAACCCTTTTCAAAGGCTAGTTCGGCAGCCTCCCGCACAAGGTATGGAGAATAGCACCACTCGCTGCATTTAACAGTGTCCGAATTGATACCGATAAGATCTATTGAATCAGGCGATGGCTTCATCAGATCGAAGGAATCTGTCCATATCTCCGAATAACTGCGCGCGGAAAATGCGGCAGGGGCCGGCCATTGATCACAGTCGGAATAAAACGGAAGGCCGATAAAAAGTTTGTTTGCAGGAATTCCGTGACCGACCCAGGCATCGATCTCGGCGGCTGTCGTGTCGAGGGCGTGCGGACCCTCATTGTATGTCATGGGGGAAAAGAAATCGGTGATCGAAATGGTTCCTGATGTTACGTAGTCCATGAAATTTACGTCAGCCCAGGTTGCACTTGTGATGAGTGCTTCCGAGAGCAGATAGGTCTTTCCACTTATGGGCTCCTGGGCATTCATGCTGTCGCGGATCTCCCGCATCAAACCCTCGAATGCGGCTGCTTTTGAAGAGGGTGCGATGAATGGTTCCCAGTCGTTATCAATTCCATCAAGATTGAAGTATCTAAGCAAACTCATCAGATTGTGGACAAAATGGGTCTGATTCGCCGGATTGGATGTCAATGAAGTCAAGGCCGTGTCCGGATCGTAAGACGAACCACCTCCCCCTCCGAATGAAAGGATCACTTTTGCATTTGCTGCGTGCGCCTTTACAGAAAGCGAATCCAACAGGGCAGAATCCAGCTGCATATAGCCTGTATCGATATTCCCGTAGCGATCGGGGGAATAAAAACTGTAGAAGACATAGTCGAGTTTCGAGAAGTCGTATCTGTCAAGCCTGGATGTCGATGCCCAGTCCGGATAATACAGGCACGTTTTCCCCCCAGATAATGCTCCGGCTTCAGCAAAAAAACATGCAGCGAATAAAATGATCATCAAATTGCGAAACACATGCCCTCCTCCCCTTTATACAATTTCCATTAGACAAGCCCGGTCTTTTGATAAGGTTATGTTTTTTGTTTACTGTTCATGAATTCAACAGGCACAAACGTCCACTGCCTATAGGAATGAATTGCATGTATAAGACTTGAATTACCCTGGTCATAAAACAATCGCTGGTTTTTTGCTCCCTTTGGGGATAGCACAAAAGACGCCGGACTTATTCAGTCGGTTATTTTTTCGAACGCAATTATTGCTCGGAAAGGTTTATGCCTTCATTTGAATCCTTCGGCCTTTATATGGTATATCCGTCCGTCGCTCGTTGAAATCCATCCTGTTGCTCCCTGAATGGCAAGCGCCGTCGGCTTGCCGGTAATTGACAAGGGAGAATTTGTAGCAGAAAAATTTCTCCATGTACCCAAGAGGTATATATCGGCAGTTCCCCCTGCGGCGATCATCCACGCAGTTCCACCAGATGTGGTCTGAAGGTCGGCCAGGGTGTCGTTCGGAATGGCTGCCGAAAGGTCGACGGCCAGCGCTGGCTCCAGTTGGAAAAGCCCTGATGCCGGAGCTGCCCAGACATTATTCCCATCAAAGGCAAGGTGCGTTATATTGGCAGGTACATTGGGACGATTATCGGGAACAAGCGAAACGGTACCAGATGTTGATATGGAGTATAATGTACTGCTGCTAGTACAGAAAACCTTGGACCCGGGATTTGCACAAAGAGCAGATATCTGGATTCCGGTTTTGATTACATCCTGATTGACGCTACCGCAAATGACTCTATAAAGTGATCCCGAATCATTCAATAAAAAAAGTAGGGAATCATCTGCTGCCGCGACTGTTTTGATTCGGGAGAAAGGGGATCCATCGACGTCGGCGGGAATATTTGCATTGCATACACCATTAGAAGTAATGAACAGCAACCTGCCCTCGGCCCCGCATGCGACTTCGGTTCCTATCTGTGCAAGATCATAAATACAGCCCACTGTATATGGGTTATCAAGAAGAGTAAATCTTCCTTCTGCAAATTTAAACCTGCGAACGCCCGTGGAATCTCCGAAGATCAGCGTGTCTCCCTGCATCAGGATCGCGTTGGCACCTCTGCTTACGCCGGGAAGTGTGAACCCTTCCCATTGAACGAGGTCATTGCTGACAAACACCGTGCCACTTGCCGGGACCTCAAGACTATCGGTAATAGTCGTTTCGACTCCGCCCGAATCCTTGGAGAATAGCCTAGCTGTCGATATTGCGGCAAGCCCCGTCAACTGAACGACAGTATCGCTTATCGCGACTTTTTGTTTATAAGGTGTTCCAATGATCCCGATGGTGATTGTTGAGCCGAGAGTGGTGCCCGGAACAATTAGCGTCATGATGCTTGGGCCGACACATTGCACATTTCCAAGCTGCATTCCAGTAGAAACATTTTCTACAGATGCGACTTCGCCTTTGGTCGTTGTGAACCATAACCGTGCAGGAGCTTTAAATGACAGGCTCATTGTAAATTTTCCGGCGGAATCGGTACGGACGGAATCACTCGGCGGAATTGCGTCGAAACTCGGATCGAAGCTTGCCGGAACCGCTTCGACAAGTGCTCCTGCTGCGACGGATCCGGAGGTGTTTGTAACGATTCCTGCAATAGTGTTTCCATCTTCCACGGTGCCACCGCCGCTGGAAGATGTTGTGACTGAGCAAGACGCAATAATGT
>CAIOZP010000713.1 GCA_903862805.1 uncultured Fibrobacterota bacterium | reverse complement strand
CTCACGTGGTTGCCCCACGAAGGAATGCCGGAGGATCATTCGGATCCGCTTCGTCGCAGAGTTCCGGGACTGCTATTTATCCGCTGTACGCAAATACCCCCGCAGTGAAGACAACAACGCCGACTGCCACAACAAAAATAAGCGTGCCAGTAATCACCACGACAAATACGGTGAAGGTCACGGGCGGCACAACCGTCACCGGCAGTCCCCCTGTTGTCAAGGAAACGCCTGTTGATGCCGGCCCAAGCCCTGATGTTGTTCCTGTCGATAAGACCACGAACACGAAACCTCCTCGGCGCAATGCAGGAGGATTTTGAAAATGATAAAAATATCTCGCATTGTTATTTGCGTTTCAGCTATGTCTGGCGTGGTTTTAGCGCAGTTTGACCAGAGCCAGCTTGCCATGTCGCAGTCGGGTGTGGGCGTTCGCGCTTTGTCAATGGCTAACTCGGTGGTGTCGGTTGTAAGCGATGCTTCTGCGTTGTATTGGAATCCTGGCGCACTTGCTTTTTGTCCGGTGCGCGAGCTTTCGGCTTCGCTATCCGGTACGGTCAATTCAAGCGTAGCATCCGGTGCGGAAGTGAAAGATGGTGACGAAGGGCGAATCCAGCGGATCGCGCTTGGAAATGTCAGCTGGCTCAACGCGCTTCCGACATCGCAGGGTGGGATGTCTATTGCGGTCGGGTTACAAAATCCTTATTCACTCGATTACCTCGTGGGATTTTCGGGGAAGGATTCGTCGAGGCACTTCAAGGCAGACGGACGGATGTATATGCTTAGCGGCGGTTTTGGATTTCAGATTGCACCTGGGATCGGGCTCGGAATTGCGCCGTCACTTTTGTTCGGCAATAGAAACATTTCCATCAACGACAGTATTACTACATACGGAGACATATACAACTACGACATCAAACAGCATTATGTCGGATTCGATCTTCGCGGCGGTGCAGTTGCCGAAATCGCTTCATGGCTCCGCATGGGATTGATGATTGATGCGCCACAGGCGATTCATTTCTCAGAGGAAAATGATTTGAGGTGGCAGACCGGCGGCATGTTGTATTCAAATACCGACCCCGGCAGCGGATCGATACGCGGAACTGTAAACGGCTCGATAGGTGCGGCGGTAAAAGCTCCGTGGTTTTTAGTCTCTACGCAGTTTGATGCTCGTGCTCCACGTGCCAGCGCTCAAAAGGAACTCGCGGTTGCCTATTGGAAAATAGGCGGCGGTGCTTCACTTGAACTTCCTGTTGCAAAGTCCGGAATGATTCTTCGCGGCGGATACTCGCGGCACGAGTTCGATCCGGCTCCGTATCAACTGCGTTATTCAACCGGCGACAATGTTGGATATATCTCCGATGCTGCCAACGTGAAAGCAAATCACGGCGACAATCTGGTTTCCGGCGGGCTTGCATACGAAGGTTCCACTTTGTCGGTCGAAGGTGGCGGCTCATATCGCTTCTGGTCAATAACAAACTCGCAGGACATCACATACAAAATGTCAACGATCAAGATCGATGCCTCGCTTTCATACCGGTTCTGAGAGGTTCGAGTCCCGATGAAGCCGGTCATTGAACAGATTCCATATTTCGCCGACAACATTGCCTGGCTTGTCAGATGCGAAAACTCGGCACTGGTGGTTGATCCAGGCAATGCAGAGGCCGTCAGTTCTTTTATTGACAGGGAGGGAATCACGCTTTCCGGAATTCTTGTCACCCATCATCATTCCGATCATATCGGCGGGCTTGACAAGATGATTAACCGCACCGGAGCACCTGTGTATGGCCCGAATGATCGGCGATTGCCTCTTGTCAATCATCATGTTCATGACGGAGAAACCATAGATGCCGGTGCGTTCCGGTTTGAAGTGATTTCGGTTCCCGGACACACTTCTACGCATGTCGCATATTACTTTACAGACTGCGAAACTATTTTTACCGGCGACGTTCTTTTTGCCGGTGGATGCGGGAGAGTGTTCGAGGGCAGTCCGGCAGAAATGCTGGCATCTTTGAAACGGATTGCGGAACTTCCGCCGAAGACATTGGTTTGTTGCGGTCACGATTACACGAGATCGAATCTCGAGTTTGCAATGACCGTTGATCGCAACAATCTGTTGCTTGCCCAGAGGTTGGCGTCGCTTGACAAGAGGGAACGGTTCATGCCGGAGACGATTGCGGTCGAGCTTGCTACAAATCCGTTTTTACGTTGTGGTGACGAAGGGATTCGTGCTTCGATAAAAATGAGTACTGGTGATTCTGATGAAGATGTTTTTGCCAGACTGAGGTCGCTGAAGAATTCATATTGAGGGAATGAAATGGTAAACAAGAGCATTTCTCAAAACATAGAGATCCGAACTGCGATGCGCGGCGGTCCGGGCAATGTGCAGATACGGCACCATGCGAGTGAGGCTGATTTTGCGGCGAAGGTGAGACTTTGTGCCGAGATGGTGATCCCGCCTGGTTCAGGTATCGGCCCGCACGATCACGTCGATGAAGACGAGATTTACATCGTGCGATACGGCAGCGGAATTCTCGACGACAACGGTGAAGAAAAGTTAGTCTCGGCAGGCGACACTATTATTACTGGCCGCGGGGCGTATCATTCGATCACCAACAACGGGCACGAGGATCTGGTGATCACTGCCGTTATCGTCAGGTACTGAGCGCATGGAGATCACCGCCCGCCTTTTCCCGAACGAAACATATTTAGCCGGACGAACGCTGTTTCACGCAGGTGCGTCCTTGCGTTGCGCCGATGCCTGCACGCGGTACGGCAAGCGTGGCTTGATTGTCCACGGAAACGCGCTTGTGAAAACCGGCAGGTTGCCATTGTTCCTCGATCAATACACCGGATTTGAAATAGCAACGTTTCTTCACGGTGGTGAGCCGGATCTTTCCGATCTCGAAGGGTTGCTTGACGCGGCGCGAATTCATGGCGCGCAGTGGATCGTGGGTATCGGTGGTGGCAGTGTGCTCGATCTTGCCAAGGCTTGCGCAGGACTGTTCAACGCATCGCTGCATCCATCCGATTATCAGACCGGAGCTGCGCTTGAGCGTGAGGGTATTCCGTTCATTGCCGTGCCAACAACTGCCGGAACCGGTTCTGAGGCGACTCCGAATTCTGTTATCACAAACCATGCGCGCAAGAGCAAACTCTCTATTCGTGATCGCAGTTTCACGGCGCGCGCTGTTCTGCTTGATCCCGATTTGCTCGATGGAGTTCCTTCGGAGGTTGCGGCCTACTCTGGCATGGATGCATTGGTTCAGGCATACGAGGCCTACACTTCGCGTAATGCAACATGGTTCACCGATCAATATGCGCTCAAATCGCTTGAACTGATCAGTGAAAATCTTTACAGAATTTGCACGGCTCCCGATGCTTCGGCCCGCGAAGCCATGATGCTCGGCAGTTATCTCGCAGGTGTTGCGTTTGCACATGCGAGGCTCGGCGTGATTCACGGACTCGCGCATCCACTTGGTGCACTCTACGATCTTCCACACGGACTTGTCTGTGCCAGTTGTCTGCCGGCTTCAATCCGTTTCAATCGCGAAGCCATCGGTTCCAAATATGAAAAACTCTGTGAGGTTTTCGGCGGAGACTTCCTCGAAAAAATCATGACTTTGATTGACAAATTGGGAATAGGTAAT
>CAIOZP010000712.1 GCA_903862805.1 uncultured Fibrobacterota bacterium | reverse complement strand
GAGCACGTGGAATTCCGTGGGAATCAGGGAGGACCATCTTCCAAGGCTAAATACAACCCAATGACCGATAGCGTACTAGTACTGTGAAGGAAAGGTGAAAAGAACCCCGAGAGGGGAGTGAAATAGAACCTGAAATCATGTACTTACAAGCAGTCGAAGCACCTTTATGGTGTGACGGCGTACCTTTTGTTTAATGAACCAGCGAGTTATCTTGTGCGGCAAGGTTAAGTGTCAAAGGCACGGAGCCGGAGCGAAAGCGAGTCTTAAAAGGGCGTTAAGTTGCATGGGATAGACGCGAAACCGAGTGATCTAGCCATGGACAGGTTGAAGCGTGGGTAAGACCACGTGAAGGACCGAACCAGTTAAAGCTGAAAATTTATTGGATGATCTGTGGCTAGGGGTGAAAGGCTAATCAAACTCGGTGATAGCTCGTTCTCTCCGAAATATATTTAGGTATAGCCTTACGTGGACAATTACGGGGGTAGAGCACTGAAAAGGCTAGGGGACTTACCAGTTTACCAAACCTTATCAAACTCCGAATACCGTAATTCAATGCGTGGGAGTCAGGGAGTGGGGGATAAGCTTCATTTCCGAGAGGGGAACAACCCAGACCATCAGTTAAGGTCCCAAAGTGCATGTTAAGTGGAAAAGGATGTAAGTCTGCAGTGACACCTAGGAGGTTGGCTTAGAAGCAGCCACCCTTTAAAGAAAGCGTAATAGCTCACTGGTATAGCGGACTCGCGCCGAAAATAAGCGGGACTCAAACATGCCACCGAAACTATGGATCCATTTATGGATGGTAGGAGAGCGTTCTGTAAGCCGTCGAAGGTGTCCTGTAAGGGGTGCTGGAGGTATCAGAAATGAGGATGCTGGTATGAGTAGCGCTAATGCGGGTGAAAAACCCGCACGCCGTAAATCTAAGGTTTCCTGGGCTAGGCTAATCCTCCCAGGGTAAGTCGGGTCCTAAGGCGAGGCCGAATAGGCGTAGTCGATGGCAAACAGGTATAAAATTCCTGTACCGATTGATAGTGCGATGGGGTGACGCAGGAAGTGAAACCAGCCGGCTGTTGGTTGCCGGTCTAAGTGGTTAGTCGGATCTCTCAGGCAAATCCGGGAGGTCGTTAACGATGAGCCATGATGGGGAAGGGAGACTTCGGTCGAACGAACTGGTGGTAGCTCGGCTGCCAAGAAAAGTCTCTAAGCTTCAGCTAATAATCGCCCGTACCGTAATCCGACACAGGTAGATGAGGAGAGAATCCTAAGGTGCTCGAGAGAACTCTGGTGAAGGAACTCGGCAAATTAACCTCGTAACTTCGGGATAAGAGGTGCCTGCGCAAGCAGGCCGCAGTGAAATGGGTCAAGCGACTGTTTAACAAAAACACAGGGCTCTGCTAAATCGCAAGATGATGTATAGGGCCTGACACGTGCCCGGTGCTGGAAGGTTAACAGGAGGGGTTAGCGCAAGCGAAGCTCTGAATCGAAGCCCCAGTAAACGGCGGCCGTAACTATAACGGTCCTAAGGTAGCGAAATTCCTTGTCGGGTAAGTTCCGACCTGCACGAATCGTGTAACGACTTGAACACTGTCTCCACCAGGGACTCGGCGAAATTGTAGTATCGGTGAAGATGCCGATTACCCGCAGCTGGACGGAAAGACCCTGTGAACCTTTACTGCAACTTGGCATTGGATTTTGGTTGTGTATGTGCAGGATAGGTGGGAGACTTTGAAGTGGGGACGCCAGTCCTCATGGAGTCAACCTTGACATACCACCCTTATATAATTGAAGTTCTAACTATGACCCATGAATCTGGGTTTAGGACATTGCCAGGGGGCCAGTTTGACTGGGGCGGTCGCCTCCCAAAAAGTAACGGAGGCTCTCAAAGGTCATCTCAGCTTGGTCGGTAATCAAGCGTTGAGTGTAAAGGCATAAGATGGCTTAACTGCGAGACAAACAAGTCGAGCAGATGCGAAAGCAGGACTTAGTGATCCGGCGGTTTGGAAATGGAACTGCCGTCGCTCAAAGGATAAAAGGTACTCCGGGGATAACAGGCTTATCGCATCCGAGAGTTCATATCGACGATGCGGTTTGGCACCTCGATGTCGGCTCGTCGCATCCTGGGGCTGGAGAAGGTCCCAAGGGTTTGGCTGTTCGCCAATTAAAGCGGTACGCGAGCTGGGTTCAGAACGTCGTGAGACAGTTCGGTCCCTATCCGCTGTGGGCGTTGGAAATTTGAGGAGTTCTATTCTTAGTACGAGAGGACCGGAATGGACGCACCTCTGGTGTACCAGTTGTCACGCCAGTGGCATCGCTGGGTAGCTATGTGCGGATCGGATAACCGCTGAAAGCATATAAGCGGGAAACCGGCTCCAAGATGAGATTTCCCTAGTGCTATAAGCACTCTAAAGGGCCCTTATAGACCATGAGGTCGATAGGTCACAGATGTAAGCGCGGTGACGCGTTCAGTCGAGTGATACTAATAGCCCGTGCGGCTTGTTTATATTCTTTACTTCCCGAAAGGGGCTGTGTGCTTCATCAGCATTTAAGTGTCATTTTCAGAATTGAATAAAATTCTGGTGACTATTGCGCTGAGGTTATACCCGTTCCCATTTCGAACACGGCAGTCAAGCTCAGCTGCGCCGATGGTACTGTCAGGGCGACTTGGTGGGAGAGTAGGTCGTTGCCAGATTTATATACGGGGATTTCCTTTAATTAGGGGATCCCCTTTTTTGTTATTACGAAGTTTCCTATGGTATCAATCGGTTGAGATACCTTTTGTGCTGATACATACTGCTGAAATGCCTATCGTTAGCAAGCTCGCCAATAGTGTTATTAACTAACACGCTGTCGTTTCCCTTTGAAAAAAATGTGCAGGATTCTATTTTCTTTCTGCACAAGCTTTTAGATATAACGAGTGGCGGGATTAATGAGCTTCAACTCAAACGCCGAAACCATCGACTGGGCAAACTGGTCCTTTACAGAAAAGGCTGTGCTTTGTTTTGTCTGTCGGGGAAGCGAGCTTCTTCTCATCCACAAAAAAACCGGACTCGGTGCCGGTAAAGTTAATGCGCCCGGAGGACGGATCGAAAAGGATGAAAGCGCCTACGACGCAGCGGTCCGTGAATGCACCGAAGAGACCGGCATAACGCCTGTCGCACCTGTCAAGCGCGGAGAATTGTCCTTCATATTTGCTGATGGATACTCACTTCATGGAACCGTGTTTTTTGCAGAAGAATTTTTCGGAACCATGATCCAGACTCGTGAGGCAGATCCGTTCTGGTGCGAGCGAAAAGATATTCCCTACAATGATATGTGGTCGGATGATCGCTGGTGGTTACCGATCGCGCTTGAAGGATGCGAGTTCGATGGGCGGTTTGTTTTCGACGGTGACATAATGCTTTCGGGTTTTGTTATTGGCCCGAAGGGAATCACTTCGGTTCCCACAGACCCTTCGCCGCATCCTTAAGTTCATCGGCCCATTTATGCACATCGGAAGTATCGACGCCGTCCGATTTAGCAATCGCACCTGAGTTGCCACCTGCTATAAGTTTTGATGCCGCTTCAAGTTTGACAGCCCACGGGATTTGCTTTACAACAGGTGCCGCTGGAGTAGTTGAGGGCGCAGTCGGATCACCAACCGGAACTGTTTCACCATCGGGCATCAGCGTTGCCGGTATCACGCGACCTGTCTTGACGCATGCATAAATCGTGTCGAGCGCCGCTGCCATATCGATTCCTTTATGAAACCCTGACGCGCAGTAGCGAACGACACCACCGGTAGAAATGAAGAATAAGGCAGGCAGGGCTTTTACACCGTAATGGTCACCGGTGACGTGATATTGATCCAGCAAAACAGGCAGTTCGTACTTGCGCTCTTTTACACAAGGATCGACAACCGCAGCGCCCTGCGCATCGTTGGAAACAAGGAAAACCTTAAGTGAATCGGCCGCATGCCGTTTGTAAAATTCCTGAAGGATCGGAATTTCTTTGGCGCATGGCTGACAGTAAGTTGCCCAGAATGACAGCACAACGACCCGCTGCGTTTTGTTGACGTATTGCTTCGTGAGCTGGCCGCACCAAGTCGAAAGCGCCTCGCGATCGCCGCTTAATGTCGGAAGCGAAAACAACGGAGCCGTAGTTCCTGGTCTGAGCAGTTTGTTGTCATCCGCGAATACCGATGTTGCAAGAATTGCTGCAAGGAAAACAGTCACGATTCTCATTTGTAAACCTCAACTGCCAAGTTCGACTGAACGTTTGAATGCCGCCTCAACGGCGTTTATCACAGTAGCCTTGAATGCGCCGCGCTCGAGTTCGAGCAGACCGCGTGCGGTGGTTCCACCTGGCGACGTTACTCGCGACTTGAGGACTGCCGGCGCCTCACCAGATTCCTTAACGAGCGCAGCTGATCCAATAACGGTTTGCACTGCAAGTTCACGCGCCGTGTCGTAAGGGAGACCGGCAGTTACACCGGCTTCGATAAGAGCTTCAATGAAAAGATAAACATAAGCCGGTCCGCTTCCCGAAAGTCCGGTCACGGCGTCGAGCTGTTTTTCTGGAACATTGATTGTTGTTGGCCCGAGTGAATCGAGGATTTGTCTTGACAGATGCGAATCGGATTCGTTGCAGCTTTCCGAAAGCGAGAAAGCGGATGCACCCTGACCGATCAGTGCCGGAGTATTTGGCATCACACGGCATATTTTGGAGTCCAGTGACAGAAGGCTTTTCAGTTTCCCGATTTGCACACCGGCAACCACTGACATCCAGAGCGCATTGTTCTTGCGTCCGGTATGACGGAAAACACGAAGGCATTCTTCAAGATATTGCGGCTTGACGGCAATGACAACTGCATCGAATGCAAACTCCGGCTTCGCAGGATCAAACCAGTTTTCCGGCTTGACAAATGCGACACCTTCTGCCCTGACCTTTGCTTCATCGACATCGAAGCCGTAAAGCTCCACATCGCTTGCGCAGCGCAATCCCTTGGCGATCGCGCCGCCCATATTTCCAAGTCCGAGAATCGCTATCTTCTTTGCCATGAACGCCCGCCGGTTTATTTCTGCATTGAAGCGAGGAAGTCAGCGTTGGTTCTGGTCGCGCCGAATTTCTCAATCATGAATTCCATCATTTCAACAGGAGTACGCGATGTCGAAGAAAGGAACTTTCGCAGGATCCACATGCGGTTCAGCTCGGCCGGCGTGAGCAGAAGTTCTTCTTTTCTCGTGCCGCTCTTGAGCAGATCAACCGCCGGGAATATGCGACGCTCGGCGATTTTGCGCTCAAGCACAAGTTCCATATTACCGGTACCCTTGAACTCTTCGAAAATAACTTCGTCCATGCGGCTGCCGGTTTCGATAAGCGCAGTTGCAATGATCGTAAGACTTCCGCCGTTTTCGATGTTACGCGCGGCACCGAAAAATTTCTTCGGTTTGTAAAGTGCCTGGCTATCAACACCGCCAGAAAGCACGCGGCCCGAATGCGGCGCGATTGTGTTGTAGGCACGGGCCAGACGTGTGATCGAGTCGAGCAGGATCACCACATCGCGGTTATGTTCGACAAGACGCTTCGCACGTTCGATAACCATCTCGGCAACCATCACGTGACGATCGGCAGGCTCGTCGAAAGTCGAACTTACGATTTCCGCATTGACAGAATATTTCATATCGGTGACTTCCTCAGGGCGCTCGTCGATGAGCAGCACAATGAGGAAAATCTCTGGATGATTCTTTATGATCGCGTTGGCGATGTTCTTCATGAGAACCGTTTTGCCGGTACGTGGCGGTGCAACCAGAAGTCCGCGCTGACCTTTTCCGATGGGAGTGAAGAGATCCATCACACGACCGGAAATGTCCTTCGGATCATATTCGAGGTGAATCTTTTCGCGTGGGAAATATGGTACAAGGTTATCGAACAGAATCTTGCGGCGGGCAACTTCGGGAGCCTCGAAATTGATGAGCTCGACCTTGAGCAGCGCGAAGTAGTCTTCCTTTTCGTTTTCGTAAGGAGGACGAACCTGACCTGTCACGGTGTCGCCGGTTTTAAGGCGGAAGCGTTTGATCTGCGACTGCGAAACGTAAATATCGTCAGGACCGGCAAGATAGCTGTTGATTGGCGAACGAAGGAATCCGTAGCCCTGCGGCAGAATGTCGAGAACTCCCTCGGCGAACATCTGGCCGTTGCGGTTTGCCTCAGCTTGAAGAATCTGGAAGATGATGTCCTGGCGGGATTGCTCGCGGTCGGCATTGACATTTAGAGAATCGGCAAAGCGATAGAGTTCATCCATCGGCATTTCTTTGAGCTCGGCAATATTGACCGTGCGGCCGCCGGTGGTCTGCTTCGCATACTGAATATCGTTGCGATCCATGCCGGCGAATTCTTCTTCGGCAGGACGACGCTGCTGGTTCTGCTGTTGCTGAGCCGCAGGTCTTTGTTGCTGACGATGCAGAACCTGCGGTATCGGCGAAGTCTGCTGAGGAGCAGATGCCGGTGTCTGAACTGCTGCCGATGCAGGAGTTTCCTGAACCGGAGTCGCAGGAACTTCTGCCACTGGTGCCGGAACAGCTTCTGGTGCAGGAACCGGAGTACGCGGCTTGTTCGGCACGCCCGGTTTGCGTCCACGCTTTGCCGGAACCTTCACAGGTGGGGCACCTTCTTCAGCTTTCGGAGGATTCTGTTCTGGCGCTTCCGCCGGAACAGTTGCTGTTGTTTCGGGAGCCGGACTCGGCTCGGTTGTCTGGACTGCCGGTTCGCTGGTCTGCTCGTCGTTCGACGGCGGCATTTCGTAGTTGGTCATATAGTTTGCAATGCGGATGAAACCGTCACCCTACGGAGATAAATAAAAAGGATAGGTAGAAAGAAATCGGAAATTTTCAGAATCAATTTCTCGGGAAGGATCCGACACCTGTCTGTTAACTGCCGCGGAGTGGAACCGCGAAATCCTCTCGGATGCAGACAGAAATAAAATGTGTGAATTCCATGTGTCCTGTCAAGGTATTTATTTCAGAAATATTGTTGCGCTATTCGGGGATAGAATACAGAGATGATTCGCACACAACAACAGCATCTGGAAAGTAGTTGTATTATCATCCGCTTCCGCACATCATGCCGCGTAATTTCAAAATTGAAATCCCCGCGGGGCATTCCTTTGGCATAAAAAAGGTTTGAGATAATAATCCGTAACGAAAGGCCATTAGCCGTGCTTAAACACAGAAGTATTACTTGACAATTATTCTCGCCTATATCTGCGGGAAGGAATGAGCAGATTTTTGACAAAAATGCGCCGATTTGAGTAAAATTTGGTCTCATGTGTGAACAAGAATGATACCTGCGACAAAAAAACATATCAACACAATCAATTTTGTTGTACATTGTAGATCGTATCGGTGGAGATTTGGGATTTGGTTTGGTGACGGGAAATTTTATGAATCAGCTT
>CAIOZP010000711.1 GCA_903862805.1 uncultured Fibrobacterota bacterium | reverse complement strand
CGTCGCTGGCCGATTTCCGAGCTTGTGAGAGCGGCGAAAGATTTTCAGGCGGAAACAAAGGCCGATCTCACATTTGAATATGTAGTAATCGAAGACGAGAACGATTCGCCGGCTGCTGCGGCCGCGCTCATAAGTTACCTGCGCGGATTTCCTTGCAAGATCAATCTCATCCCGCTAAATCCCTTTGACAAAACGGGAATTGCAAAAGATGGTGATGTCGCCGCCGACCGGCTCGGCCGGATTTTGTCTGATGCGGGGATTACAGTGACTGTACGAAAGAGCCGTGGCCGCGATATCGATGGTGCATGTGGTCAGCTGACGAGCAGTTCTGTGGTTTCAGATCCTTCCTGAACACCTTGCCTTTTGAGTTGAATAGCATAACGTACGAACATATATTCTCCTTCGCGTCAAATTGACAAACGGGAAGAGGCATTTCCAGATGACAGACAGCCAGCTTTTGAAACGGGTTGTTGAACACATTTCCACAAGCGTCATCGTAACCGATCTTTTCGGCAAGGTCATTTACGCCAACAAGGCCGCGCACCGTACACTTGAGTTCGCCGAAGGAATGCTGATCTGGAGCAACTTCGGAGAAGTCACACGTTTCAGCGGTGCGTCAGGCATAGAAAATTTCGCGGCACTTTCCAAGCGACTTATAACCTCCGGCGCATCTGTCGAGTACGAGTGCGGAATCGAAACGCGTAGCGGCAAGGTGCTTCTGTGCCGCGTCAGTTCATTCGTTGACAACGACACTTCCAACACTCCGGCCAATATCGTATCGGTATTTCGCGACGTGAGTGCCGAGCGCGCTGTTGACGAGGAGCTTGAACAGAAAACCGTCGAAATGGCGCGGATGAATTCGGAACTGATAAGAACCAATCAGGAGCTTAAACGCGTCTCCGAAATCAAAACGAAATTCCTCAGCATCGCGAGCCATGAGCTGAAGACTCCGCTGACCTCGATTAAAGGTTATTCCGAAATCATCATCGACAACATGAAGGATCGTGTCGATCCAGGCGTTTTCAAAATGATTGAAAGCATCAGCCGAGCTGCCGACCGCCTCCATGACGTGATAATAAACATGCTTGACGTTTCGCGAATTGAACAGAAGAAGCTTCGGCTCAAACCCGAGATGATCCGCCTTGAAACAGTGGCATCGGAGTGTATGCACGACCTTGAACAGTTCAGCCTTCAACGCAACATTTCTTTCCAGTGCTGTTTTGAAGATGGACTTCCCGAATTCTACGGCGACCGCGTTCGTATGATCCAGGTCTTCACGAATCTGTTTTCAAATGCCCTTAAATATTCTCCCGACGGTTCATCTATTTCAATCGACATCCGCCTTGAAGATTCCGAGACATTCCATCTGGTTGTTTCAGACAAAGGCATCGGAGTTGATAAAGGCGAGCAGGAAAAAATCTTCGATCCATTTTACGAAGTCGCAAGTCCTACAAGTCACAGCACCGGAAGCTCAAAGTTCATGGGCGGCGGTACCGGACTCGGACTCTCCATTGTCAAGGGCGTGATCGAACGTCACGGCGGTGACATCTGGGTCGAGAGTCAGGGCACAATGACCGGTCGCTATCCAGGAAGCCAGTTCCATATTCTGTTGCCGGTTAAGCCGGTGATCCGTTGGGACGATGACGAAAACCACGGTCAGGCCAAACCTCGTACCCGAGAACTGCTTGCTGTCGGCCGAGGCGACCAGACGAAAGTGCCGGGTCGTCCGCGTGTGCTTGTTGTCGATGACGACGAGGAATCAATCAATCTCTGTCGTGTCGTGCTTTCGCCTTTCTTCGAAATTGAAACCGCCGTCAGTGGAGAGAGCGGACTTATTGCCGCATTCTCTAAAAAACCGGCGCTCGTTCTTCTCGACAAAAATCTTCCCGGGCTTGACGGCTGCATTGTCTGCCGAATACTGAAATCACAGGACGAAACGAAGGATATTCCGATAAGTTTCTTTTCGGCTGCGACACAGCAGTCGGAGATCGAGAAGTGTTTCAGCAGCGGCGCCGACGACTTCATCGTGAAGCCTTTCAACGCGCGTGAGCTGGCCGACAAGGTTCACCGCCTGCTTTCAGTCAGGCACGACAGATAGGAAGAGACGGAGTTTTTCTCCGTCAACAACCCGATGTTTGTAACCCTGTATTCGCTTCCAGTGTTTGTGCTTGCAACGATAGTGCTCTTCGTTGCTGTCCAGCATTCGATGCTCTGGTGGAGAGATCGCGGTCAGACGGCTAATCTTTATTTCGCACTTTCATCGCTGTTCATCGGTGGTTACGATCTGGCCAGCTTCGGCTTGTATAACTGCAGCAATGTGGTGGACGGCGCCAGGATGCAAATTCTTTCGTGCATCTCGATTGCCATGTTTGCAGTATCGTTCATGGCATTTTTTTTCGCCTACATAAAGAAACCTTTCAACAAACATTTCTGGATTCTCTTCGGAGTCATAACCGCTATCGGTTTGCTTATGGCGATATGCCCGCCGTCATGGGTTTCCGATCCGGCTTTTCCGATGATCAAGAGTTTCCACTTCTTCGGTTTGGACGTGGTTTACAGAGAGGGAAAATCCGGCCCGATGATGATTTTTCTCATCACCGCGCTTCTTGCCGAATTGATCTACATGACAATCACCGGCTTCAGAAAATATTCGCGGATAAGAAGCTCCGACGGACTGGCGATGCTTGCTGTGCTGATCGCATTTCTCGGTGGTGGTGTCAACGATGTCTTCATCAATCTTGGGCTGTACCAATCGGTTTATCTGCTCGAATATTCCTACATGGTTCTGATCGTTTACATGGCGCACCGACTTTCGGTTTCGGTTACCGACACGGTTGTCTCGCGCAGGCACATGGACGACATGCGGAACATCTACGACGAGCTGGTCGAGGCGCGAAATGCTGCCGAAGAATCTGATCGCGCCAAAGGACTTTTCCTCGCGTCGGTCAGCCACGAGTTTCGTACGCCGCTCAATGGAATCCTCGGCATGGCCGGTCTGCTCCAACTCACCAAGCTCTCGCAGGAACAGCGCGAATATGTCTGGACGATTCATTCGTCGGGTACGCATCTGCTCGAAATTTTCAACGACATCATGGATCTTTCGCGCCTTGAACAGGGCAAGATCGCCGTCGAAATTTCATCGTGTGACATTCGTCGTCTCGTCGAGGATGGAACGCAGCTTTTCGCTTCGCAGGCAACATCAAAGAACATCGTGATTGTCTGCGACATTGATCCACGAATCCCCGAACGTGTCCGTACCGACGCTGTTCACTTCAGGCAGATTCTTATCAACCTCGTGTCGAACGCCGTCAAGTTCACTGACCGCGGCGAGGTCGTCGTGAAACTTCACTGCGATGAAGCTTCGATCGATGCCGGTGGGCGGATCATGTATCGGCTCGTGGTCAGAGACACCGGCATCGGCATATCGGCGCTGAAGCTATCACGGCTGTTCCAGTCGTTCAGTCAGGCGGATGAATCCGTCGGCCGCAGATACGGCGGTACCGGTCTCGGACTCGCCATTTCTGCCGGACTCGCGCGGCTCGTGGGCGGAGAAATCAGCGTCAAAAGCGAGCCGGGCATCGGTTCGGAATTCACGTGCCTCATTCCGATGGAAAGCGGAGATCTTCTCGACCTTCCGCCAGCACCGGAAAATGAGGAGGGCGGTGTCAGTGCGCTTGTGATTGACATATCGGAATCATCCCGTACGGCACTTGCCTTGCTACTGAATTTTTGGGAGATGAAGACCTCTGTTGCCACCGGAATCGAAGAGGCAATTGCAATTTCCTCCGAAACACGTTTCGATATTTTGCTTATAGATTCGTCGCTGATTTCCGACGACGTGAAGCTGCTTGACAAAGTGACAAGATTTGGGGCGGTTCCCACGGTGCTCCTGCTCCGCTCACCGGAAAATGTTGAAGCCGTGATAAACCGATGCCGCGGTGCAGGTGTCCGCGCGTATGTGCTTTCTCCTGTCAAGCGAAACGACCTGCGCACCGCGATTGAAACGGCCGTTGCAGGCATCGGCGAATTCGCATCGGAGACACCGGAATCTCTACCGATAGCAAGTCATACTGAACCGTCCGGTCGTTCACCAATACCGGAAAAACCGGCTGCGAGAATCCTCGTCGCTGAAGACAACAAACCTAATCGTTATTTCATGACAGAACTTCTTTCGAAGCTTGGCTATCACTCTTACGAGGCCGAAGACGGAGGCGAAGTGCTCGACATCCTTTCGCGCGAAACGGTCGATATGGTTCTCATGGATGTACAAATGCCGGAGATGGATGGCGTCACTGCCACGCGCATCATCCGCGAACGCGAAAAGGAAAACGGACATCCACGAATACCGATTATCGCTCTTACGGCCTTCGCGGTTTCAGGTGATCGCGAGAGGTTTATTGAATCTGGTATGGACGATTATCTTCCAAAACCATTCACAATTGACGAGCTTTCACGCATGCTTTCGAGGTACGTACCCAAGAACTGATGCCGCGAAACGAAGCTTCAGATGCTCGCAATCATCGCCGCAAAAATCGCCCCGAGCCCAGAGATGTAATAAGGCGCATCGCCAAGTATTCCGAAGATGATCGGTCGGCTTCGCATGAGTCGGGGCTGGACCTCCATGAACACTTTTATGTAGATCAGCACGCTTGACTGAACGAGAATCGCGGCGGCGTTGGAACTGTTGCGAAATTCCCACGGAAGGAAAAGTGCGCCAGCAAAAACAAGCAAGAAAATTACCGCCGACCAGATCGCGATATTGATGAACCGGTGAGTGCGATCCCAGCCCATGAGGGTGACAAGCGTCTCGCGGCCCATGATCCTGTCGCCTTCCATGTCGCGCAAATCAAATATGACCGAACGCAGCGCCGTGAGAAAAACCGTCCAGAGAAATATCGCCACGGTTGACGGAAAAAGAACGAATCGTCCGGCAAGCGCCATTGGAATAAACGTCACAAGCAGTCCCCATGCAAGTGCCGTGAAGAGATCACGCGACGCCGGTATGTCCTGAAGTCTGCGCCACCGTAGAAGCTTCTGAAGAGGTTTCGGTACGATGGTTGACTGATAGAGAATCCCACCTGCGGTCGGCAGCAGCAGCAGTCCGAAAAGCAGCGGCGAACAAAGCAGACTTGTTGCAAACATTAGTGCAAGCGCAAGCACTGTGACACCGGTGAGCATGCGTCTGTTCTCTGCGTAGAACCGGTAGCGGGTCATATCGAGGTGGCGATCTTTTTCTGCGCAGGCGAGGCCGTTCCAAAGATACATCGACATGATGTAAAGTGCCGTGATTATCGCACCGGAAAATTTCATCTCCATGTTTTGTATCGTGCACGAAGCCGTGTACATCGCAACGCCACCAAGTGCTATGAAGACGTTCATATCGGAAAGCCGCTGTACCACCTTGAACAGCACTGACCACGGAGTATGTCGGTTCTGTCGATCCATGTGTGTGATCCAGTCGGCGACGCGCTTGATCATCCAGCCCGGCGTACTTGCACCGGCGGTGATACCGACCGTTTCGCATTTTGTCAATTCGCTCCAGATCAGCTCGCTCTCGGTTTCGATGTGCTGAACGGGTACGCCTTTTTCACGAGCAATCTCGGCAAGTCGAACAGTGTTTGCGCTGTTCTTTCCGCCAACTACAACGAGTGCATCAACAAGGCCGCAAAGCTTCTCCACCTCTTCCTGACGCTTGTGGGTCGCAGCGCAAATGGTTTTCTTCACTACCAGCTCGCTGCCTGTAAACCGCTTCCGCATCGCTTCGGCAATCGCATCGAAACCCACGGTGCTGAAAGTGGTCTGCGACACGAGGCAGATCTTTTCCATGTTTGGAAGCGTTCCCACTTTGTCAATCGAGTCGATCAGAATCGCATCAGATCCGGCGTATCCAAGGAGGCCGATAACCTCTGCGTGACCTTCATCGCCGGTGATCACCAGACGGTATCCGAGCTCACGGTGTTTCTGGATCACCTTGTGTACAGTCTTCACCTTGGGACACGTTCCGTCGATGACTTCGTGGCAACTGAGCGCGAGTTTTTCCTGAGTCTGCGGAGGAACTCCATGCGCTCTGATAATTACAGTAGATGGTTCGGTCGGCGGTTTCGATTCGTCAAGCAGTTCCACTCCACGGCTTCGCAACATGTCAAGCGTCTGGCTGTTGTGGATCAGCGGCCCAAGGGTGAAAATGTTTTTCTTGCCGGTTGCGGCTGTGTCAACGGCAAGATCTACAGCACGTTTTACGCCCATGCAGAATCCGGCGGTTTCGGCGATTAGGATTTTCATTGGAATGATTTCCATGATAATAAAAAGAAGAATAAGAAGGAAGGGGTTAGCCACCCCTTAGACCCGCCAAGGAAGATGTG
>CAIOZP010000710.1 GCA_903862805.1 uncultured Fibrobacterota bacterium | reverse complement strand
ACTGGTGCTTAATATGGCTTTAAATTCAAACCACAATTAAGATACATTCCGGCACCACGCAAGTACAGCTAACGCTCGACTGCTAACCGGTCAGCGGGCAAAACACTGCATGAATTTACCACTAAACCTGAGCCCGCTGTCAGGTTGAGCAGTTGGTTAGGTTTTTGCGCAATTCATTTGCTCCAAATTCTTATGCTTTGGGAGTTTGATTATCTGAATATAACATTTCTGATTTATTCCAAATTCCCCATGCTGCATAAATAATAAACCCAAAGATACCGAAAATTAATCCTAATATTTGCCACAAAATATTTGAATTATTGCCAAGTCGTTTTTCGGAAATATTGATATATAAAGCCGTGCTCAAACTGATAACTATTGTACTTAGCATGTGTGCGGAAGACAGCATCTGAACAACATCGCGTGAAGATCGATCAAGCAAGCATTCGACCTGCAGATTGAAAATAGAAATGAATTTCAAAAGATCAATTACATATGGAATCGCGCCTGCAACAATAACAATTAAAACATAGGTTTTGATTTCTTTTTCAGTAAGTTTCACCGTACCTCCAAAATATGATTGTGCTTCAAGCCTATTTTCAAATTATCACTCAATACATTCAATAAACCTAACGCCCGACCAATAACCGGCAACGGTAAGGAGACCAAATGACTACGCATATTCGTAAGGCACCGTTGTCCGCGTTGAGTGGTTGGTTAGGGGGTTGGGTTGCTATAAACATTCTAATATGCCCTGCTTGGCGGAATTTGCAATCTCGCACGCTCGCCGTCTTGAAGCACGATATTTGTGTTTTTGCAAATAGTGCATTTCATAAACACTGTCGTCATATAAGAATATGGTTGAAGAAAAGATATTTGCTCTTTGTTAAAACAACTCGGACAAAGCCAATGGTAGTGATCAAACGCTTCTGTTCCCTGTTTAGGGGCATAAACACTGCTGCCGTTTTGAGTGTGTATAGGTTCATATTGTGTTCTGTCTTGATCCCATGCAACAACGGGGATAATCTCTTTAGATTTTGGAGTTTTGCATGAGCGAAATTTTATATAAGTATATCCAACACTTACCACAGCCAGAATACTTGTGGCCCATATTGGCGTCCCCTGTGTTATTGCTTGTACAAATGACAACCATTGATTTGTCGTCCATAAATAAATTGCCGATGCGCCTCCGAGCAAAAAAACAAGATATTGAATCCATAGCGCTTTTATTGTATCGCCAAGTAATTTTGCTATGGTTTGTAGGGTCTCTTTTATGTGGAGCATTAATTTCTATCGCTATTATTGGTAGTACGCACTGGAATCCTCCTAACGCTCGACCAATAACCGGCAACGTTAAGGAGAACAAATGAAATCGGCAAGCAACTTTAAGCCGTTGTCCGCGTTGAGCGGTTGGTTAGGGGGTTTGTCGTTTGAACAGGCGTTTTTCATTTTTTATGTATCCGTTATAGTTGGGTGTTGTTTAGTGCCCATAGTATTATGTTTACTAAAATTACTTGGTCTTTTTGGATAATTCCAGTAACTTGTCCCAATTTTTCAAATATTCGTCGCCTTGTTTTGCTACATATGGCTTAAATCTATGGTGATAATCTTGCATAACCGAGAATTATGCGGCGAGGTGAAACGTAGTCCGCATGGATGACCGTTAGAAACTATATTTGACTCAAAAGGAGCGAATATAGCGGCACCTAAAGAATATTTCAAATTCTCGGACTTTTCGCCCAAAGCCTTGCTTGCCATGTGGTGGTGGTTTCAAGGTTCAAGCGATCGGCCCCGTTCTCCTCACGCAGATAAACAGGGCATAATAGCCGAAGGATCAATACGATCAAGTAAAACCATAGATTTTATCTGTGGTTTTTGTCTTTGGTCAGCGACCTATTTCAAGGGCCAAAACTTCGCAATATGCGGTAAAACCTTCCCCGCGCTCAATCGCAACGTAATCAATGAGCTGAAAAAGATACTCAATACATGGGGCTGGGAATGGACTGAACACCGTGACCCAATGATGGGGCCATATCTTCAGTTTGGTGGCAACAAATATTTCCTGTTTGAGTTCAACAATATTCAATCAAAAACCAAGATTCAGGGTATCACGCTTGCCGGTTTAATGATTGACGAAGCCGCGCTTGCCGGTGAAGACTTCATAGCAATGGCTGTTTCCCGTTTGTCTGTGACTGGTGCGAAATACTGGTTTAATTGCAACCCTGACAATCCGGCACACTATGTCAAGCGCGAATACATCGACAAGGCCATTGAAAAGGGATTGCTTCACCTTCATTTCGAGATGAGGGACAATCTTTCCCTGACGGAAGAACGAATACAGTTCTACGAATCGCAATATACCGGCGTGTTTTATAAACGATACATACTCGGCCAATGGGTGCAAGCCGAAGGTCTTATCTACGACTTTTTCAATGAATCGCTCCACACTTGCGATCTTCCAGAGCAGGAGGACATCCGTGGAATCAGTATTTCCGTTGATTACGGCACCACGAACCCGACGGTGTTTGTTGCTTGCGGCTGGAATCGGGATAAATCTAAAATATGGGCGATTGATGAATATTACTACTCTTCAGCAGAACACAACGGACGGCAAAAGACTGACGCTGAATATTGCGAAGACATGAAAACATTTGTGAACAATGTCCGGCGCAAGTTTGGCAACAACATAAAGGCAATCATCATCGACCCGTCCGCCGCGTCGTTCAAGCTCGAATTAAAACGATCTGACATCGGTTTACGGGTTGTGGATGCAGACAATGCCGTACTCGACGGAATCCGCACAGTGTCAAAACACATGAAAAAAGGCATACTCAAAATATGCTATCCATGCAAAAACGGCATAAAAGAAATATATGGGTATTTATGGGACAAGAAAGCGACCGATAACGGCGAAGATAAACCGATGAAAGACTCGGATCATTTTCTCGACAGCTTTCGGTACAACATTATGTATATTGTCGGAAGTGGACATGTTGACTACTCGTCTATAAAATGGGTATAGCATGTTTGTAAAAGGGGGATAAATGGCGGCAAGATACGTAAACACATCGGCAGGGCCGTCAAAACTAACGACCCAGACACCTCAATACATTTCTATTAGCGACATTCCGCCGACCGAACGCGGGCTCAAGAAAGATTCTTGGGCTAATTTTGCTTCTGGGCTTGGGGTAAATGGTATCGATGGTGTACAAAACATGTCGCCCACCCAGCCGCTTCGCATGACCGAACCGGTTCTGAATAATATGTGGCGCGGCGATGGATTTGCACGGAAGATTGTTGAACAACCCGTTTATGACGGTATGAGAGCAGGGTATTCGTTCGATGGCCTTGATAATGTCAAAGAGCGCATCATTAAAAAGAGAATGCACGATTTATATGCAGAAGGCACGTTCCGCAATTGGTGGCGATGGGGCCGATTGCATGGTGGATCAGTGATATTCATGGGTATCAACGACGGAAACACAGACCTGTCTATTCCGTTTGATCCGACACGATCAGACTACAGAATCATGTTTCTGAAAGTTTTTGACCGGTGGCGCGTGAATCCGATGCCCGAACTGGACATGGATCCGACAAGTCCGACATTCGGACAGGTGATGATTTACCGTATTGCACCGCTATCTGGCGGCGCGTTTAATGTCCACCGGTCGCGTTTGATCGTTTATGACGGCGAACCGGTAACAGATACCGAGCGATTGCGCCTGAATAGGTGGGGTGATTCCTGTTTACAGCCGTGCTTCACTTCGATTCGATCCCTGCGAAATGTGCTGATGAATTGCGATTCTATCGTCTCCGATTTCGTTCAGGGAATTTTGAAGGTTGACAATCTTCTGAATATGATCGAAAAGGGGCAAGAAGTTGAGTTGCTGATGCGCCTGCGAATGATGGATTTAACGAAATCCACGAATCGCACAATACTAATCGGCACCGACGAAGATTATTCGCGCATTACAAGCAATATTACAGGGCTTGAACACCTGATAGATAAGTTTGCAGAAGCCCTTTCCGGCGAATCAGGAATACCGGTCAAGTTGCTTTTCGGTGTCGCTCCAAAGGGCTTGAACGCCACAGGGGACGCAGACATCCGGCAATGGTATGATGCCGTTTTGTCACAGCAGCGCGGACGGTACGAACCGGCATTGCGTCAATTGGTCGATGCAATTGCAGGGGAGCAGAATTTTCAACTTGACGATTATGAGATAAAATTTAACCCGCTATGGCAGCAGTCGCAGCTTGAATTTGCACAGACTTATCTTGCAAATGCGCAGGCCGACACGCAATATTTCACGATGAACGCTCTTTCCGCCGAAGAAATCCGCGACATGAGATTCAGTCGCCCAGACTACGGATACCAGATAAACGGAATCGGTATTGAAGACGGCGACAAGTTGACCGATGATCTTCCGCCGGATAGCGCAGGAGAACCGGCACCGGCTGGGGTTGGTCACACAGGCGATCCGTTGACAAGCTCGGCCGAAAACCTCGGCATGGCAGGTGCGACCGGTGTCGGCATTGTAGGAACACAACAGGGATAATCATTGGCCCGCAAGAAAAACAAGCGTGTCATTCCGTCACAGGCCGTATCTAAACGACTTCAAGCCGCTTATGCCGCCGCAATCATCGCAGGGGTAAAGATTCTTCGCAAGACATTTCAGCCTAAAAAAGACATTATGTTGTCGGAGTTGGTCGCTGGGAATCTTGCCCCTGCGGTTCCCGTTGTCGGGTTGCACTTTCCCCTAAATGCCGAAGAGATAGCAAAAAAACACCTTGTCATTTTGGCAAACAATAACCGGAAAATATTCCAAAACGTGATAAAGTCGATGACCGGCACACGTCCGGTTTTGCCAGAAAAACCGGTTGCGGATTTGCTTTCAGAATACATTGCCGAAAATGTACGTCTGATAAAATCCATTCCTGTCAAACTCCACGGGCAAGTATCGGATCTTATTCACGGATCTTTTCAAACGGCAATGCGACCAGAAACGCTGTCGAAATTGATCGAAGAGCGGTTTGATGTTGCAGAAAGTCGGGCGCGTCTGATTGCGGTCGATCAGCTTGCAAAGCTCAATGGCGATATTTCAAAGCAAAATTCGCAAGACATCGGTTGTGAATATTATACATGGTCAACGGTGCAAGATGAACGCGTCCGCGATGAACCGGACGATTCCCACCGCGCTATGGAAGGGATGCTCTGCCGATGGGATGACGATACGGTTTATAGCGACGATGGCGGCGAAACGTGGAATCAACGAAGCGACATCGGCGGCCCAGAATTGGATCCGGGGGAAGATTACCGGTGCAGGTGCGTCTCTCTTTCGGTACTCCCTGACACCGATAAGTTGAAAGCCATGGAAGACCCCGATGCGCCGGAAGAGGTTGACCCGTTGCAACATTTACAAGACTTTATTGATAGCCAAAACATGACACAATTGGAGGCCGCAGAATGACTGTAAACGACATTTGCCAGCACACCGCGCTGCATCTTGTATCGCTTCTCGACCGCAAATACTCCGGCGAGGTGATTGTAAAAGTCAACCTACATAACGGCGGAATTACTCGCAGTCGGGTAATTCACGAAGAGGAAATGTGTTCCAAAGATCCAAAAGAACGCACTGACTATTGACAAGTTACCAACAAGATACTATCTTTCTCATTAACTGAATCTCCGGCGATCACCGGAAAGAGGATGTCAAAGCTAAACTTTGTACGTCCTTTTTTTTATATGGAGATTTCAGAATGGCTACTCCGCAAGACTCAAATAGCAATTCAGCCGCTCGTGTTTTTCGTACCGATTCAGCCGCGCCTAAATCTCACCGCATTGATAACGCGGGTTATCTTGTTGTTGACGCGCCTATCGGTGCGGTTGGGATTGTTAAAAGATACAACGAAGACGGCAAACTTCAGCGCGAGTTTCGCCCCGCCGAAGAATTATTCAAAGACTCCTCGATGGAGACCGCCAAATTTAAGCCCGTCACAAATTCACACCCTACAATTTCTGGCGGCGTACTTTCCCCTGACAATGTAAGCAAAGCCACCGTCGGCACCGTCGGCGAGAACATTCGGCAAGACGGCGATCTCCTTATGTCGCCATTTGTTATTCAGAATCGCGCCGCAATCAAAGCCGTACAGGATGGCAAACGCGAAATATCCGCTGGATACTACTGCGATCTTGACGACACCCCCGGAACGTACAATGGCGAACCATACGACAAAGTGCAGAGGAATATCGAATACAATCACGTTGCCGTTGTCCATTCAGGACGTGCCGGTAAGCGTGTCTCTATAAAGATGGATGGAAACGAAGAAAACGAACCAAACGAAGGAGGCTCTTCAATGACGAAGAAGCTCAATCTTGACGGCATCGAGTATGAAGTGCCGCCGGAAGTCGAAAAGGCTTATGGCAAGCTGACACTCCGTGTAGATGCGGCCGATGCCGCAGTCGCCACGGGCAAAACCGATCTCGCAAAAGCGCACGGCGAGCGCGACGCGCTCAAGCTCCAGCTTGACGCGGCCGAGGGCAATCTTTCAAAGACGATTTCCGACCGCGTGGCCCTTGCCGCTCAGGTAAAGAAAATCGTCGGCGATTCGATCAAGCTCGATAGCTATGACGAATCATACCTCAAGAAAGCCGCGATTGCTGCAAAGCTCCCGAAGCTGAATCTTGACGGCAAGGAAGCGGGATACATCGACGGCGTTTACGCTTCGGTGCTCGCCCTCGACGAAAAAGAGATGTCCGATCAGGCTGCAAAAAGCAACGGCCGCGTCGAAGGTAATGCCAAAGAACGCCCGACGCTCAAAAGCAACAACGGCCAGAATGCGCCTGACTCCGGAAAAGATGCAGATGGTGACATCGACCCGCGCCAGAAGATGATCGACGCACAAGCAACGAAATTTGAAGAGGCTCGCAAGGCCAAGAAGGGGGCAAAGTAAATGCCAGTAACATATCCTCTGTATTCCGATTTGGCCAAAAAGGGCCAGTTGTTCGACAGCGAACTTCACGACGTGGTTTCACGGACACAGGCGGAGACTATCGAAGTCGGTCGCGCTGTTGTTTACGTTCCGGGACAGACATCGCAGAACCTCGTTCGCCTTCCAAAGCTGAATGAGACTGTCGCTACCTTCACCGGTGCCATAACCGCCGGACATATTGCCGTTGTTGTCGCAGGCACAACGATCACGCAGAACTTTTCTTCCGATGAGGCGACAACGCTTTCCGCGCTTGCCATACAGATTGCCGCGCTTCCGAGCGTGTCTTCTGCGGCCGCTGCTTCCAGCGTGTTGACCATCAAAATGAAGAATATCGCAGGCCCAGCAACGGCAGATTTCACCGTAGTTGCTTCTGGACTTGGCGACACTCTTGCGGTTACGGTAGCTCAGACATCTTCCGATGTTTTCGCAGGTATCGCAATCGGTTCAGATTCCTTGATCCTTGATCCGATCTCGAATACCTGCGCATACGTCGTCGGTGGAATCACTCTGAATCTTGGCAAGAAATGCCGCGTTGCCGTTTATACGGAAACCGCACTTGCCGTTGATTCGACGGTTTTCGTTCGCGTGCAGAATGACGTTTCCGACGTAACCAAGCTCGCGGGTAACTTCCGCAATGACAGCGCGTCGGGCCTTGCGATTGCATGGAGTGCGGCATCTGTCGTGATCGGCACAACGGCTGCCGGTATCGCAATCATCGAAATCAATCTGCCGTAACAAGCAAGAAAAAGGAGAACAAGTAAAATGAAACTTACAGACATGATGAAAAAGTTCTGTCTCGATTCAACCGCCCGCCTCAATGGCGTGGTTGAGTTCGTGATGGATGGCGAAAGCTACGAAAAGACACCAGCCTTCTGGCAGATGGATGACGCTTCAAACGTCTTCTTTACCCGCCAGATTGAGTATGTATCACAGATTACATACGACGTAAAATATGCGTCACTCAAGGCGCAGACGCTTATTCCGTTTACGTCCGAGGGTGGCGAAGGCTCGTTGATCTTTGTGTACTACACCTACAACAAGACCGGTAAGTGGAAAATCATAAGCAATTATGCCGATGATGTTCCGATGACGGAAATTGAAGGCGTGCAGACCTCGATCAATAATAGAGATATTGCTGGCGCGTACCAGTATAGCATCAAGGACATTGCCGTCGCGCAGCAGGCTGGAATGCCTATTGATGCACGCAAGGCTATTGCCTGTCGCCAGAATTACGAACAATCCATTAACGCGATGGCATGGTTTGGATTGCAGGGCATGGAAGGCGGCCTTCGTGGCGCGGCTCCGGTCAACGCAAATGATCCTGTCGGTATTGTCAACCACCCGCTCGTTACCAAATACACCGCTTCGGCAACCGGCACGGAAGTCGGCGGACATGCCGAAACAAAGACGATGTTTATCAATAAGACACCGGCGCAGATCGTTGCGGATGTCAATGCTTGGATCAACGGCATTCGCACGCTGACCAATGGCGTGGAAGATCCTGATACCGTGCTGTTTGATGTCAATACCTACGGGTATCTGTCGCAGACTCCATATACTGCGATTTCGGGCGCTGGAAGCATTGCGTCTATTTCCCCGCTTACTATCCTTGGTTTCCTCAAGGAAGCGAATCCAGGAATTGTTACATGGGATTGGGTTGCCGATCTTGGCCAGCTCCAGATTGTTCCTTCGACCAATGTCGCACCGACCGCTTACGGCTCGCATAGTTGCGCGATTGTTTTCAAGGCAGATGTCAACAATCTTCGCTTCAATACTCCGATGCCGTTTAAGCAGCTTCCTACCGAACAAGTGAACATGGTATACAAAACCAATTGTATCGCTTCTGTTTCTGGCATGATTATTCAGTATCCTTTGTCGGTCGCAGTTATCGACGGTATTTGATTCTAATGGCGGCCTGAAATATGGCCGCCATTTTCTCCGATCTATCAACAACAAGAAAAGGACTGTAAAATGGCAAATGTAATTATCAAAAGTTCGCTTCCTTTCTTTACTTTTTACGGTAAAGAAAATGAGTTTGGAATTGGCCCTGGTGAAAACGAATATCCGGAAGACAAATTCGCAGAGCTTGAAAAATGTGGGAAGTGGCAGGCACGCCAGAAAAGCAAAGCGGCGCATGACGTGATTCTTCCAGAATCCACAGAAGAGAAAAAGGCTAAAAAGTAAATGGGACTTTCCGCCGCCGAAATAATGGTAATCCGTGCGCCTGACTTGATGCCCAATACATCATTTCAGCATGGTCTTGACATAATGACCTATGTTCGGCAGCTTGTCAATTTACCAATATTCGGCGACAAGAGCGAAACCGCTCTTGCGCTGTATTCGCTTCATCTTCTTTCAAAGGAGATGATGGGGCGTTCGGTGTCCGGCGGCGGGCTACTTGCTTCCGATCATTCCGGCGGAGTGAGTCAATCGTATTCACAGCCAAAGATCAATCAGGGCGATGTAGATTTAGCATCTACATCATTCGGGCAGGAATATCTTGCGTTACGCTCTGCCTATATCAAGCCGTTTTACACATCAGGGATGATGTCATAATGTCGGTCATTGACACCGATCCGGGATTTAAGCGGCTTATGGCTACGCTTAACGATATGAAGCTGGACACGGTTGCGGTCGGGCTGTTTGAAGAGTCGGAGAATGAGCCTGATTCGGAATACACCACGGTACAGGTCGGCGCAGTGCATGAATTCGGATGCGAGACAGCGGGCAAAAATCACAACATAGTGATTCCACAAAGGTCTTTCTTGCGCGGGACTCTTGACCAAATGGCAGACAAGCTAAACGAGATTCGCAGCGCGTCTCTTTCTGAAGTATTTGCACATGCAAGAACAAACAAACAGGTTCTTTCCCAAATGGGTGGTGCCCTTGTCGATGCCTGTAAAAAGCGCATTGCCGACGGTATCGAACCAGCAAACGCCGCTTCGACAATTGCCCGCAAGGGTTCAAGTAAACCGCTTGTGAATACCGGCCATTTACGCAATTCGATCAAGTTCAAGGTTCGCGCCGCGTCTGAAAATCTTTCCGAAGGATCAGTCGCCGTATGATGTCCTCGCTTTGGAGAACAGTTTTAACGGTGACAAGGTCGCAGTACCTTGATCCCGATACACTATTGCCTACAGAGATTCAGATTGTTGATGGCATTCCCGTTGCGCCTTCACAGACAACATTTCAGATGCGCTGTTCGTGCCAAGAGCCGACCGGTGATCAAATGGCAATGTTTCCCGAAGGTCGCAAAAGCACAAGAAACCGCGTCACGTATGGCAATGTCGTTTGTCAGGTAGCCGATGAAAAGACTGGCGCAATTGCAGATACAACGGTGCATACAGGCTATGGTCTTGTAGCTATTTGGTCACGTCCTTGGGGTGAAGGAAACCTCGCTCATGTTGAAACCGGATGGGCAAGTAACTCATGAACACCACGCATACACCGGCAATTAGCTCGATGCTGTTTGTGATGCCTGACATTGTTCAACTTCGCAAACACATGGCGAGAATGATCAAGAATGTTTCGGGATACGATGAAAATCACGTCATCCTTATGGATCAGAATACTACGCGCCCGACTCTTCCATTTATCGGCTTAAAAATCACCGATGTTCGCAAGGTCGGATATGATCATTTTGAATATGCTGATTTTGGCATGTTGCCGAACGCGCTCGATGTAGAGCAAGAAATAGCGGGCATGGTTCAGCTTTCAACGCATGAATTTACCTGCAATGTTCAAGGCTTCGGCCCTGAGACGTGGAACGCGCTGAATCAGATTGTTT
>CAIOZP010000709.1 GCA_903862805.1 uncultured Fibrobacterota bacterium | reverse complement strand
GTCTTTGCGAATTTGACTTCAGTGGGTTTTTGTTTATTGGTCATTCAGGGGATAATGTGCCTTCTATCCAACAGCATATAAACCTTTTTTTTTCCCGGAATATTATTCCACAAGTCGTGCCATTGTCAGTGCTTGTCGATCCAATAGACGCAGGCCGGCCGGTATCGCTGATCCGTTATGGAGACGGCGAATGGTCAGCAGTGCTTGGTCATAACGGCGCAAACTGCGATGGGCACAGTTACGGGAATGGACTTGGCGAGGCGCTTCTTTATACGTTGAAAAATCCGGTAAATGCCTTTTACGGTTTGCAGCCATTTGCCCTCAAATGTCTTGGTCGTGAGATCGCTGCATTGGTTAAACGCGAAAAGATTTCACTCCCTTGGATCAATGCCGACATACTGCATGATGCAAACCTGCACGGCGAACTATTTCCGTTCATATCTGCACTTCGCAAACGTGAGTGTGTGATAATTGGCCCGTCATATCTACGCGAAATTGAATCTCAGCTTTTCCCATTTGCTGGTTTCATAGAAATCCCAAGACAAAATTGCTATGAAGCAAAAGCTGAGATTGAATCAAAAATCCTGGCGTTTGGGAAAGACAAGTCATCTATCGTCTATCTCTTCTCCGCATCAATGGCAGCAAACGTAATGATCCACGACCTTTTCGACAGACTCGGATCATCAAACTCTCTGCTGGATGTCGGTTCTCTCTGGGACGTCTATGCCGGCATCAAATCCAGAGGTGTTTATGAAGACCACGATTGGACTGAGCTCATCAGAAAAAATCTTTTCGGAATCTGACACTGGCTCTGTTTCTCTGCCGCAGCTTCATTTCTCTTTTAACATGTTGAAAGCAGTTGATCCTTCGGGATGCGTCAACTATAATACTTCCGTACTTCTGTTCAGGAACGCAACGGAGGATTTGGATGTCTTCTACTATGACCATGATCGTTAATGTGGCGGCGGCTTTGCTTGCTGTAACGACCATCGTGCTGTTTCTTGTCAATCTCTCCGGACTCTCGCGGGCATCGGCATCAATTGACAGATTACGCAACGACATTGACAAAAAGGGAATGGAGATAGACAAACTTCGTCGCGGATCTTCTGCGGTGGTTTCTTCACCGGAATATCAGGCCGCGATGAGTTCGGATGCTTATCAACCAGAACAGTTTCCGTCGTCAGCGCAGTATCAGAGTTCAAACGATGGGCATTCCGGCATAGAGGTTGTGCGAAATGTGCGGGCTGGTTTCGAGGAACCTGAATCAGCGCAGCCGCACTTGCAGACGCAGGTGCTTCAGGTCGGAGCGAATCATGCGCACGATTCTGTCGAAGAGGTTTTGCCACCGGCGCTTTCGGAACCGCAACCCGAAGAGATCGAGGCCTCGCCGGAAATGGAAACAGTTCCAGCCCTTGAAGAGGAAGAGACGACTTTCGAGGATGTGCTTGCGGTGGTAGATGAAAAGGAAGATATTCTTCCTGCCAGTTCGCATGTGCTTTCTTTATTTTCCCAGCGCATGAAAGACGCCGACTTCACGGGGCTTTGGGAATCGTTCAAGAGTCTTGTGGGTGATGAGGGAAACGTTGCAGTCCAGATAGATTTCACCAATGTGCTTTTCGTTTACGATCGCGAAGCCGGGTGGCTGAGGCAGATCGTCGAGATCGCCGGACAACGTGGATGCAGGATTTCCTTCACGAGTCTTTCCAACGAGCTTCGCGCTCAGATGGCCGCCTGGCCCGATCTTGCGAAGCTTGAGTCCTGAAAATTTTGTCTGGAGCAAGTCTTGTACATCCTCGGTATTGAAAGTTCATGTGACGAAACATCTGCGGCTGTTCTTTGCGATGGAAAGATCGTTGCCAATCGTATCTATTCCCAAAAAGTTCACGCTGAATTCGGCGGAGTCGTACCAGAGATCGCTTCGCGTGCCCATATCCGTAAGGTAGATCGTCTTTGTGGACTCGTGCTTGACGACGCGGGAATAAAAATGTCCGACATCGGTCTTGTTGCCGTGGCCGATCAACCAGGACTCGCAGGTGCGCTTCTCGTTGGAATGAGCTTCGCGCTTGGTCTGCATACCGGCTATAAAATTCCCGTCACCGGTGTGAATCACCTCGAAGGTCATATCGCATCTGTAAGATTGGAAAATGATGTGGCATTCCCGTTTCTTGCGCTGGTCGTCTCTGGCGGACACACCGCGATTTACAAGGTTGAAGGATGGGGCAAACAGACGATTCTCGGTCAGACAGTTGACGATGCGGCGGGTGAGGCGTTTGACAAAGTGGGAAAACTCCTTGGTCTTTCATATCCGGCAGGTCGGCCGATGGAAGAAGCGGCCGCAACCTTTGATGGCACTCAAAAACTCATTCCGTTTCCGGTTGCGAAGATCGACAGAAATCCGCTCGACTTCAGTTTTTCGGGGCTGAAGACTTCCGTGAAGTATCATGTTGAAAAGCTTTCGCCGGAAGAAATTGAAAAAGAGCGGCCGAGGATCTGCGCCAGTTTTCAAAAGGCTGTTGTCGATTCACTCACTAAAAACATGATCGCGGCTTCAAGAGAAACCGGTATCAGCCGAGTGGCACTGGTCGGCGGAGTCGCGTGTAACGGAGCGTTGCGCGCCGGACTCAAGGCCGCATTTGGCGACAATGTGTTCTTTCCGGTACCGGCACTTTGCACCGACAATGCGGCAATGATCGCGCTTGCCGGTTGGGAGAATTGGCGCGAGGGGCGAGGTCGTTTTCCAAGCATGAAACCTACACAGGCCAGAGGCCAGACAAAGGCGGCGACATGATCTACATCACGGCTCTAATAGCGGTGACCGCAACTGTTTTCCTGATTGGAATTGCTGTGCAGCTCATTCGCATGGAAAAAAATCTTTCCGACATTGCGATCTTTGTCGAGTACCATGTCTCGAAAGTGATTCATCCGACGATGCCCAATTCCGGCGGAAGCAAACAGAACTCCGATCCGAAGATTGATCCGATGAAGGCATTGTTCGGTTGATATTTTTCGCATCCGATCACTGAGATTCTGATCGGATGTTCCTTGGGCTATGCGCTACATTATTCACGGTTGTGAACGTAACCGTCAGGAAAATCCTGCATCGTCAAGCTTTTTTGCATATATTATTCCCAAATTGAGAATCAGAAAATCCTGCCGTGAAATCCTCCCTGTTCAAGCGGCGCAATGAAACAGCAGAGGTAATATGATCCGATCGACCAGATTCCTGCCCGTGATTATCTTCGCATTTGCAATGTCATTATCTGCCGAACAATACCGGCGGATTGAATTGTCTGAAGCAGATTTCAGTCGCATTATGTCAATTCCAGGCACATGCGGAATCGCCGCAGAAGATATCTCGCATTTGTCAGGCGCAATCAGTCTTGTTTGCGATTCGGCATCTTATGCGGCAATATGCTCGAAGGGTTTCAGTCCGAAAATTGTATGCGCCGATGTCGTAGCCGAAAACATTGCAAGACTCAAAGCATCCGGTTCACATGCAGAGAAGCCTCACGGTGCGCCGAACGGTTATGGTTACGGGTCGATAGGTGGTTATCATACCTACGATGAAGTGGTGCATATCCTCGACACTTTGCGCACCCGCTATCCGTCGCTGATTTCAGCAAAATCGAGCATCGGCAAAACATGGGAGAATCGTGACATCTGGTCGGTGAAGATTTCCAATAATCCCGATGTCGATCAATCGGCGACCAAGCCTGCGGTTTATATCGATGCCGCCATCCATTGTCGCGAGGTCACAACGATCGAAACATCGCTTTACTATATCTACTGGCTGCTTGAAAATTACGACACCGATCCGCTTGCTCATTACCTTGTGTCTAATCACGAGATTTTCTTTGTCCCGATAGTCAACCCTGATGGACTTGCCTACAATCAGCAGACCAATCCGACCGGTGGAGGAATGTGGCGCAAGAACCGGCGCAACGATGGCGGCGGTGCTTACGGCGTAGATTTGAACCGCAACTGCTCGACGGGTTGGGGACTCGACAACGGTTCCAGCAGCGATTCTACACTCGATACATACCGCGGCCCTTCGGCATTTTCAGAACCGGAGTCGAAAGCACAGAGGGATTTTATTACCAGAATCAAACCCAAGACCGCATGTCTTATGCATAGCGTCGCCGGACATTATCTGATTCCGTACACATACAACGATTCGACTCCAAACTACAATTACTATGCAGAGTTCACGCCTCTGCTTTCGCGAACAAACCAGTATCTGTACGGAAGCTGTGAGGAAATGCTCAATTACTATTCAAGCGGTACGACACTCGACTGGGCAAGTGATCAGGGGATCATTGTCTGGCTTCCCGAAATCGGATACGGAACGAATTTCTGGGCGGCTCAGTCCGACATTCTTACGATTGCCGATGAACAGCTTCTTCCATTGCAGACCATTCCCCGACTTGCCGGAGCTTACGTCGATCTGCTCGGCATGAACGTCAACGACGGTGCCGGTGTTGCAGGCGGAGGAACGGGTCAGATTTCGGTCACGCTCAAAAATCGCGGACTCGGAAGTTCCGCACAGAACATTCTTCTTTCGGCTAAATCACTGAGTGCCGGTGTTGTTATGACAAAAGATACGGCTCTTGTTGCATCCCTCGCATCGCGTCAATCGACTGCGGTTCATAACGGACTTGCATTCACTCTTGCCGGAAATGTTCCTCCGGCAACGCAGGCCGAAATCGAAATCACGGTAAGTTATGACAGCTGTGTGTCAGCGATAGATACGCTTCGTTTTGTTACTGGTGTGAGAACCGTGATCTGGGCCGATTCGGCCGAAAACGGAACGGGCAAATGGCAGTCCGGTGGAACCAGCGGCTGGGACACAAGTTCTGCGGATGCCTTCGATGGCGGTTCGAGTATTGCAGATTCTCGCTGGGGAAATGATCCGAACAATTTCAACGGAACATACACGCTTGCAAACGGAGTCTCGCTTACAGGAACCGCGCATCCGCGACTTGAGTTTGCTGTAAAGTATGCCTGCGAACTCAACACCGACTACGGCTATATGAAGGTCAGCGATGACGGCGGTTCTTCCTGGACTACGCTGAAAACCTATACTGGTGTCAGCAATTGGTTACGCGAAGACATCGATCTCTCGACTTATGTCGGCAAGACGGTGAAACTTCAACTGAGCAGCACTACCGATGCTTTAACACCCGGCGACGGTATCTATTTCGATGCCATGCACATCGTCGATCACGCCGACTATCTGGTTGTCGGCACAAGGCCGTTCGACATCCTTCACAACAATGTCGTCACCATCAGGGGCGGAGATGGAATCCACATTTCGTCTGGTGTCGCCGGATCATACCGGATAAGCATAAGCGATCTTCGCGGACGAACGCTCTGCGACAATTCACAAGGCGGAGCAAACGG
>CAIOZP010000708.1 GCA_903862805.1 uncultured Fibrobacterota bacterium | reverse complement strand
TCGGCAACGATCTACTGTAAGTGGCTCTCCAAAATGACCGGAAAAAATTAACGAATGCCAACCGAAGCCGAATGGGAATATCTTTCACAGGCGCTCCCGAGCTGAAACCACGATTCGCCGTCGGTGCTGTCTATCGAAACCGAGCGTCTGAACGGTGCGATTGCCTCTGAATATTTATGCGCCTGAACCCTGACAAATCCAAGTAAACCCCAGCTGAGGGCTTTTGTCGAATCGATTTTTGCAATAACAGCCGCCGCCGCCTCTGCTTCGGCGAAACGTTTTTGCTTCATGCAGAGTGAAACGATCACGCGCCAAGCTTCGACGTTTGCGGTGTCTATTTCTGCGGCTTTGCGGAGTTCGCGTTCGGCGGCAACCGTATCACCAAGAGCCTGATCGGCGAATCCGAGGAACATGTGCGATTGAGCATCGTCGGGAGCCGCGTCAACTGCGCTGCTCAGATAAAATTTCGCACTATCGGGAAGCGAAACGAAATACGAAAGCATTCCAACTGTCCGCCGGATCACGGTGCTGTCTCCGGTTTTCTGTGGAAGCAGCGCGCGATAGTGCATGAGCGCTCCGCGGGCATCGCCGTGCAAAATAGAAAGGCGGCCGAGGAATTCATGGGCCACCGGATCGGATGAATCGGCCACGAGTGCCGTTTTGTAAATCGACTCAGCGCCGGCGGTGTCGGATTTCAGCAGTTTAATATTTGCAATAATGTCGATGAGATTCGCCGAATCGGGATGCTTTCCGGCAATGGCAACATAAACGCTTTCAGCCTGATCGTATTTGTGCAGCTTGATGAAAAGAATTCCGAGCCGCCGCGCGGCGTCATCATCAGCCGGAACTTTTGCACAGTATTTCGTAAGCGCGGCCATTGCACCTGCAAGGTTGCCCGTCGATTCCTGGAGATACGCGAGCATCCCGAAATCACCTGGCTGCGGATCTTTGATCCCTGTCATCAAATCAACTGCTTCAAGCGGGCGACCAACTCCGGCGTAGCAGCGCGTGAGCAGACGTTTGTCGGAATCGGAAAGGCTGTCGGTGGATTTATGGTTTCCGAGGATCATCGTTGCGGCTTCATCTGTGCGGCCAAGAGCGATGTAGCGTTCGACAACAATATCGCGAAGTGTTTGTGAAGTGGGCTGGAACTCATAGGCACGTTCGTAGCAGGCAAGGGCACCGACCGACATTCCGCGACGGTCGAGGTCGCGACCTGCGAAGAAATATTCGTCAGCACGTTCGCGAAGAGCGGTCGTATCCGGTGCGGAAATATCTGCATGAATTGTCGATCCGGAACGGTCGGATGTAGCGGCACAAGAACCGAGGATCAGTGACATTGAACAAAGCGCAATGAGTGTGCGGACACTTGACATAAACGCCATCATTCGGAACCGACGGTCAGATTGATCTTGCTGCCGGGAAGTATCTGCGCACCTGCGGCGGCACCCTGCTCAACGACGTATCCGGGCCGACCGACTCCGCGCTTGTTGCCAACATATCCGAGCACGAGTCCGTTTTCTTCGATCTTGGCCTGCGCCTCGGAAAGCACGAGTCCGCAGATATTCGGCATCTCGACATATTTCGGTTCCTCGCCGCGCGAGACAATCATGTGGATGGTCTGTTCACGCGAGGTTGTTGTTCCGGGCGCCGGTGCGCATTCGTAAACCTGATCCTTGGGATATTTGTCGGAATAGATGTGTCTGACATCCATGTCGTCAAAGCCAGCTTTGAGCAGGAGGTTTCTTGCGTTACGCTCGGTCTGTTTTAGAATATCGCCGGGGATTTTGGAAATCTCGGAGCCGCGGCTGATAGTGGCCTGAATATGCCGTTCCTTCTTGGCGGATTCACCGGCCTTGGGATCTTGGGCGACAATGGCTCCGGCAGGGATCTGGTTGTTGTAAACCTTGTCAACGATGTCCATGCGAAGCCCGACTCCGTAGAGCTTTTCCTTCGCTTCGTCAAGTTGAAGCTTCACGATATTTGGAACCGTGATTATTCCGCGCGGATTCATTCCTGGCAGATTCGGTATTACCACATTGTCGATCATGGCGATGCCAATAAAGACGCCTGCGATGGCGGCCAGAACAAATCCGGGGATCAGAATCGTCCAGAATCTCTTGGCAGAGATTTCGAAATTCAGTTTAATCGAGTAATTTTTCTTCATCATGAATCACCAGATGCTTTCTGTAGGTTGAAATGTA
>CAIOZP010000707.1 GCA_903862805.1 uncultured Fibrobacterota bacterium | reverse complement strand
CAGACAGGTGTGGTTCCGCATACAAGCACGTCACTGATCTGGAAATTACTATGGAGCTGGACACAAATAGCAGGCAATGACTCGATTTATGGAATTGACCTGACATTGTTTAACAATTTCTTGGCACAAGACACTTTGTCGATAGAGAATCCTACATTCCAGTCGGTATATGATGATATTATTTCGGCATTACTAAGTTTTGGAATCCCAGCTTATATTTTTGCCTATGCGACATATACAATTCGGACTCGAACCAATTATTACATTCCTTCAATCTCGTTCTCGTGCGATCCGATTTTTGTAGAATCGAAAGTCCCACATCGCAGAGAATCAGACGGACTTCCTTGTTGGTGGATTGTTTATCGTGCTGATAGTCGAAAAGGCATTGATGTTCCCGACCATAAAATCGCGATGGATGCCGACCCGACAAACCTGCAAACATCTTTCAGATACGAAGTACCACTAGACAACATGCCATATATGATTCCACATGCCGACCCCCTTTCAACCGAAGTGTTTTCGCATTGGGAAGTCAGGAAGGCGACGGATGATATCCCGATTTTGAAATATGTGGTGGGCGGAACCTCTTCACACGTAGGAACGACAAGCCCACCGATTACGGTAACTACTGGAGGGGTTGAAACAGAATACGTTCCATGCAGCCCGATACTAATTCTAGCAAGTGGCACAAACATGGAAATCAGAGAGCAATGGTATTCTGATGAATCCGTTACACTATACAATGGCGATGTTGAAATAGTTGGTGTTTGGGAAGTTCCTCACTAAGAGAAAAGGGCACTATTTATGATAGCAATGCTTACTGATGTCGGAGCAACCAAGTTTGCAAATGGACAGCTACACGGGAAGAAATATGTGATACTTGGTATGCAGGTATCTAACGACCAATCTTATGTGACACTCCCAACAAGCGGTGCGTATGCGTTTGTTAGGGCTGCAACAAGATTGTCTGGCACCGCAATACCAGCAGCCGCATATTTCCCTTGTACCGAACAGGTTCCAGTGCAAGGTATCGTTGATGATAACTGGTACGTAGAGTATGGGTTCCTGCTCGACAATACACTTATAACCCCGCCCGTTCTCATTAAAGACGCTGGCATTATAGCTCAAGAATATTCTTCGGTGGATAATCATTGGACAAGTGCCAAGCATTATTTCGCGGGCGACTATGTGTTGTATTTAGGGACAACCTATCAGGCGGCGGTAGACAATACCAATGTAACGCCAGTCGCCGGAGCAACATGGACGGCTGTTGTGTCTCCGATTTACGACTCCGTTTATGATACCAGTATGCTTAAAACTGGCGACCCATTCCTTATGTATTATGTGATTCGCCCAGACGAACCACTTACTATTTATGACACACATTCAATTGTCTGGAGAGTCCGGATAGGCTTCACGCAGCAGTCGGCAGCGGTAGCTCCTATACTTGTTGAATCCGATGTTTTAGGGTACTCAGAAACACAACTAGCGTATATCAGTGCCTTATCTCAAGAGATGAGATCAAACCGCGACCTCCTAACAGAACTTAAAGCGGTTGAAAAGAAAGTAGGCCTCTAATATGTCAGATTCAATCCGGTCTTTTTCTGAAGTCATACAAGCAATGGATCAGAACCAACTTGATATGAGGGAGCTAATTACCCAATGGCAAAAGCTGGTCGATTCCGTTCCGTCGGATGTAGCCTTTACGTTTTATAATACGTTGGTCTTGACCGTTCCAAACATTGCCAAGATTATTTCTGCTTATGGTAATCCGCAGGTAATACCAACGCCTTTCGTGCTTAATTCTATTGTCAAAAGGGATTCTAGCGGTAATTCTTTTGGCGCGGGCAACAATGCTCTAGCCTATGCGGACATCAACCCGTCTACGGGTATTCCTTATACAGATAGAAACTATAGCTATCAGAGTCCCTTTGGCTTTAATCTTTATGGCCCAAGTCCTGATGGAATAAGCGGTGGCGATGTTATTGGTGGCGTTGTCAGTGACGGAACAAAAACATCTCTGGTGCAAGACAAGAACTACTGGAGATTTTACCGACTTTGGGCAACACTGAGTGCGCATCACGACCTTGTGACTTATATAAGTTGGGATGGAACGCACACTATTTTGACAATGCGTTTTAACGTCAACCATTCTGAGCGGATTACAATGCTCGACTTCAGTTTATGCGGGAACCTTGCAAACGCAGAGGGAGAGGTTTTGCCGGGCTACGTCCCAACAAGAAAAGTCTGGGGCAAATACGGGACAGACAGCGCCGCTCACTATACAATGCTGACATTCCCAGACACAGACGCTTATGACCAGTATGCACTTGGATATTGGACGTTACAGCTTGCGTTGACAACCATTACTGAAAACTGAGGACAAAATGGTAAGAGAATTTTCAGACCTAATAGTTATCATTCAACAGGCGGCTCTTGACTTCCGCGCAATGATGGATAAAGCGTGGGCAATCGTTGACCCAACAAGTACAGACACTTATGTAACAATCACGCTCTGGGACGGTACGTCATATAATGTTCCGACGCTTGGCTATTACATTTCAAACTGGACATCGAATTTTAATTCACATCGCCCTGATGGAACCACGGGGAATCCAGACAAGATTGCGCTCGCGACAGAAATAAGCGGGTTTGGAGCCGTAACCGGAACACTACAGGCTTATGACGGAAACGGAAGCCCCTTGTTCGGAACAGCAAGACCTTTTAATGGGCTAAAGTTTGGATACGATTCAACAGAATACGGCATGATAATTTCTGGTGCTGCGGCGGCCACCACTACAGGCTCAATTTCATTGAAATCAGTCAAGATTATTACGACGGTTGTGGATACGTCTCTCACCGAACGCGGATATGGAGTATTGTGCATTGCAGGGTATTCGCTTTCCGGACATTGGGTAAGCGAAGGTGGATTTTTGGTATTTAACGCCACTCTTGATTCGGCCGCTACAATTGCATCGGGAAGTCT
>CAIOZP010000706.1 GCA_903862805.1 uncultured Fibrobacterota bacterium | reverse complement strand
GGCAAACCGTTTTCTTTTCCCCAATGTCAAGGCTTAGACCATCAACAGCACGAAGCCTCGCAGAGCCAGGAATCGCAAATTCAACGGAAAGATTTCTAATCGAAAGAAGAGACATTTGTTGTCCAATTAATTTTATTTATAGAACCAAAATCATATATGGCCGGAGCCTTCATTTGCTTACGCCACTAAATGAATTCCGGTACTTTGCTTTGCAGAATATAAGTAAAACGCACTGATTCGATAAGCGAGACGGCCCGATTCCCCGTTTTATCAAAATATCCTGTGCAAGCTTTGATTCCCGAAATATTTCTTGTCCGGTTTTGTGAAAACCGACATCCAATTTCTTGACCGAATTTATAGATCACCTATTTTGCTGGATATGATTACTGCCTTCGCTTAATTACTGTCAAATAAAATTTAAAAATCACTGAAATGACATTTTGTCGCCGTTTCAGTGCCTCAAAGGGGTTTCGAATGATCTGGATGAAGAATTCGTGGATTGCGGTAATGTCGTGGGTGGTTTTGGCGGCGGCCGGATTTGCGCCTGTCTTGGCCTACTCGTTCAGTTACTCTCCAAGTCCGGCGACTTTTATGAAGGGGACAACAAATAATCTGACTATTTATGAGACACCTGGTGGCCCAGGTGTGACTTTGACCAGTAATTCTGATGCTACCGTTGCAACTGCAACCTCAGTACAGAATGGCTCAACAACAATATACTCGGTAACTGCCTTGAAGGCTGGCACCACAAACCTGACTTTCAAAAACGTTGATGGCCAGGCTTCATCAATAACAATTCCGGTTACAGTCAATGTTCCGGCATTTCAGGTGGCATCCGGAGGCGGGCCGGTACTTCTCGGTCGTTTACCACCTCAACTACAGGTCTTTTATGGCAATACAAGTGTGGCCGCAAAGATGTTTGCAAATTCAGGGGCTGGAATAGCGTCGTTTAGTGGATTTTCTTCAAGCTCCGGTACTTTTGCCCAAGGTACAGGAACAATGAGTTCGTACAATGTATCACTGCTTGGAAGCGCTGGTACCACAACTATCAAATTCGCAGCAAATGGAGACACACTTGTTTCCACATACACGGTTCTTTCATCTCTCCCGGCATTTGCAGTTTCCGGCGGTACAACCTGCCAATATGGATCAAATGCGTATTTCACAGTCGGATATGGGCTTCAGAACAACGCGCCTACAATTGTTTCAAATTCCAACCCTGGAGTTGCGACATTTTCCAGTTATTCTCAATCCAATGTAACCGGTGATCCAACATTTGGAAATGGAACAATCACAACATGGTTCGCAACCGGCGTTTATCCCGGTACAACAACGCTCAAAATTCTTGGGAATAGTAATCTTATGGACACGCTGACTGTTACATATACAGTCACCAAATTACCGCAAACGGTAATTAGTTTCTACCCCCTAACTACAATTACTTATGGAACGGCTCCGGCCACATTAACCGCAATGTCGTCCTCAAGTCTTCCCTGTTCATTTTCAAGTTCAAATACGAACGTCGCCTCAATTTCCGGTTCAACAATCACATATACAGGAACAGGATCATGCACTATTTCTGCGTATCAGCCTGGAGATGCGACACATGATCCAGCTCCTGCGGTCAATGCAACTCTTACTGTAATTGCCGGAACTCCTGTGATAAATTACTGGCCGACTGCGGCCAATATCACATGGGAGAGTCCAAACAGTGCGGCCACACTTACCGGTGGAAGCGCATCGGTGAGTGGTACTTATTCGTATGTTAACCCCGGAACCCTTCCACCAATAGGCATGTCGAGTCAGGCCGTGAAATTCACTCCGACAAATCCCTATTACAACACGGTTACTGGAACTGTAATAGTCGATGTCTTCCCCGGAACTCCGACTGTGTCTCAGTGGCCGACTTACCTAACTATGATTACTTACGGAGCCCAGCTTTCAACGGCAGGTTTTTGGGGAGGATATGCCTCATTCAACGGAACACAGGTAGCAGGAACCTTTTCATACCTGAATCCGACGACCATCCCGCCAGGAGGGACTTCAACTCAGGCCGTCAGGTTTTATCCGACAGACAATACTCATTTCTATACTGTTGATGGGTCAATTCAGGTTCAGGTAGCAAAAGCTCCGGCGAATGTAATCTCCTTTCCAACCATAACACAGGCAATTACGTATGGAAGCAAACTCAGCCTTGCCGGATTGACTGGCGGGTCGTCAAATACTCCCGGAACATTTGTATTCAGAACACCGGATAGCATTCCACCTGTAGGAACGAATTACTACTGGGTCGATTTTGTTCCGACTGATGGTATTGATTATTCCGGTGCAGGTTCCATGTTGCTTGTAACGGTCAATCCATTGACACCATCTGTCATTTCCTGGCCGACATCTATTCAGCAGATTGTGTATGGTGCACAACTTAGCACTGCTGGTTTGACCGGAGGATCAGCATCTGTTGCAGGATCTTTCGCGTATGTCAATCCGACAAGTATTCCGGGGGTCGGGACATCCAGTCAGGCCGTCAGATTTTCCCCGACTGATAATACTCATTATGCGACAGTTGATGGCGTAACAAGTGTCGTTGTCAACAAGGCATTGCTTTCAATCGGCGGCATGAATTCGCAAAACAAGGTATATGATGGAACCACCGCAGCACCTTGCTATGGTTCGCCATACGTGACCGGAGCTGTCTCTGGTGATGTTGTCTATATCAATGCAGATCTCAAGTTCAACTTTTCTGATGCGAATGTAGGTAACGGGAAAGCCATTTTTGAGTCAGGGACTTTGGGTGGCCCAAGCGCAGGAAACTACACTCTCAACTCAAGCACAAGTATGACTGCAAATATCACACAGGCTTCACAGACTATCAGCTTTGCAGCCCTTTCCTCCAAAACATTCGGTGATGCCGCTTATACAATTGGTGCAACATCTTCATCAGGTCTCGGTGTGACATTCACCAGCTCCGACACAACTGTCGCAAAAGTTTCTGGAACAACTGTGACAATTGTTGGAGCAGGATCGGTTTCGATTGTTGCTCATCAGGCAGGTAATGGAAATTATTCTGCTGCCGCCGATGTTCCGCAGACTCTTACGGTGAACAAACTTTCTCAAACGATTTCTTTCGGCGCGCTTGCT
>CAIOZP010000705.1 GCA_903862805.1 uncultured Fibrobacterota bacterium | reverse complement strand
ATAGAGTATCCATCCACTGCCAAAGAAGTCCTTGCCCTACTCCACGACCAAGGTTTACCAGTATTTGCGTGTTTCGGAGCTTTCCGATATGCTGTTTGCTAATTATCAACATCTTGCGAATATTAATGTGTTCTAATAGACAAAAAATCATGAACGATTTTTTTTACAGAACGACTAAAAAAATATGCGCGGGATGACAATTGTGATTATATTGCCGTAAGTGCAGATATTGTTTTCGGATATCAGATTCTCCTGAAAAGTCTGCTTCTGATTGAAAATTAAAGATTTGTGGTTAGTGGCTCAAAAATAGACAACTCACCAATTAGGAGGGAGTATGAGCATGAAGAGGACACTGATGGCAGGCGTAGCGCTTGTCGCAATGGGTGCGGGAGTAGCGTTTGCTTCCACTACTGGAACGTGGTGCGGCCCGTGGGAAAGAGATACCGTTTACAACGCCGCTACTGGTCCTGATTGGTCCAAGCAGGGCGACACCGTGACATTGGGGACTTGGCCTCAAACGGGTTCCAATCTCCAAGCTCTTGTTTGGAAGGGAAAGTTCGGCTGGATTGCAGGTTACGATACTCCCGGAGTCTTTGCTGCCGAAGGCGGAACTTCTGCTTGGGATCTTGTCAACTCTAAAGCTATTTCTCAAACTGTGAAGACGCCTACTGCTTGGACAGGTTGGATCGGCGGACAGCAGACTACACTTGCGGCAGACAAATGCTTCCTTCCAACATGGAAATGGGGTGCATTGGGTGCCTATACGATTTGTCACGATGACATTGGCGACATGGATGTACCGACACTTATTCAGCCTCAGATTGACGTAGAGAATGCATACCCGCAGGTTCATGTAACTTGGGGTGCTATTGCCTGCGCAGCAAACGGTGTAAGCACAGGTGGCCAGTCTAAAGATCAGGAATGGGATTTGCTTCGTACGCTTGCACGTCGCGGCGACGAAATTGCTTCTCACTCATGGAACCATCATTCAGCTGCCGACCAGTGGCTATGGTTCAATCAGGGTGACACGATCAAGCTTGCCGACGTGGGTTCTGTTACAATGAAGTTGACAGGTTTGATTGTTGCGCCGATTACTATCACGAAGGGAACGCCCAATAGCCAAGCTACAGCGAGCAACGCCCTTGTCACTGTGACGTATCATACGGGTTGGGACGGATTACCGTCTGACGACTTGGATACTCTTGCGAAATTTCCAAGAACAATTACACCTGCGGCCGACGTGACACCTGTAACGCTTCCTGCGAGCGGTTATACAGTTTATGTAAAGTACACCACTGTTGACAGTGTAAACGGTGCCAACGTGGGCCAAGTTGCAGCAGTTGACCCGATGTGGTCCGATGCAGCTGACGGCACAACATTGGGACTCAAGGTTTTCTGCGTTCCAGGCTGGTTTAACCGTGACCAAGCACAGCAGGATTCGAATACGACAATTGCCAAGAAATTCATTGACGACAGCGTTTACAAAGCAATTCAGGGCGATGCAGTTAAATATCCAGGCGGACTTGGACAGTACTTTGCGCCTCATAAGCTTTGTGAATTCTACATCTATCCCTACGATGCATATTCAGAAAAGACTCACCAGGCGTTGAGTAATGCACAGTTCCTTTCTGCTCGTGGCGGTGGCAAGTCCGGCAAGCCGACATTCTGTGACTTCTATCATCCCTACCGCCTCGACTACGACGCGTTCTATCTTTGCAACGGAGATACAACGGCTCTTTTCGGCGGTACTGGTCTCAAGGCGAATCCAAACCAGCTTCTTTCTCTTGATGGAATGCTTACAGACATCATCAAGGCTCATGGCTACATGATTCGTGAGTTGCATGCGGTTCTTGACGTTGGATCGTCTTGGATGGATGTGAATGACGAGACAAAGGGCGGCTACTGGGGTGGCATTCCTAAGGATCTCTACACTCACCATCTTCAGGAGCTGACAAGCCTGATAAACAACGACAGCTTGGTGGTTTACACCGCTACAGAAGCTGTGAAGTATCGTGCTACTGGCAACAACTGTACAGCGGCAACGCTTACGAAGACAGATTCGAAGCATTATCATCTTTCAGTAACAGCGACTCCGCTTGCGGACCCTCGTTACATTGATGAAATCTCTGTAATCTGTAAGTTCGATGCTCCTCACGATTCCTTGAACGCTATTTACACGACACCGGACGCAACGTGGGGTGCTCATCCTTACCAGCTTCCCCGCAAGCTTCCCGGCGACGGTTCAGCTTGGTCGATTCAGCTCAACCCATTTGTTGCGGGTGGAATTGACATAGTTCTTGATACGACATGGACAGGTCCGGTTGTAGGTATCAAGAAGGGTGATCTTGCTCTTGCAAATGTAGAGGCCATGAAGCATGTCGAATTCCGCAATGGAATCGTCAAGGCAACAGTTCCTACTGGCAAGTACCAGATCTCCATGGTTGATCTCGCTGGCCGTCAGGTTGGCAAGGCAGTCTATGGAACTGCGGCTTCCACAGGTCTGATCACGGCGAACATGAACGTGGCCAGCCTTGCGAAGGGTTTCTATGTTCTTAATCTCAAGACAACCAAAGGCGTAGTCAATACGAGAGTGTTGATCAGCAAGTAATTTCTTAGATTGAGACTTTTGAATCAGGCGTTCCGGAGAAATCCGGAACGCCTTTTTTCTTGCACATTTTGTTGCGTTCGATGCATTACCGCAACATGTTCTACGAATTCAACAGGGTTGAATGCGAAATTCAAGTTGTTTTACGCATTTACGCCATGGCACGACAATTGGATATTTCAAGTTGCAAGATTAGGTATTGATAACTCAGAAAATGAAAGCGAGGAATTATGTTCGGCAATCTGATCAAAGCCATTTTGGGTGGCGGTTCCGGTAATTCGATGTCAGCGGCGGCGGTGAGTTCACTTCTGAACGAGAAGAAGATTTTCGTTTTAGATGTACGCTCGAAGGAAGAGTTCGCAAGCGGTCATATCAAGGGTGCGAAAAACATTCCACTCGATGTTTTGCAGAAGCGACTTGTGGAGCTTGAAGGTATCAAGGAAAAGGAGTTCATTGTGAACTGCTTATCCGGAGGGCGGAGTTCAAATGCCTGTATGATTTTGAAGGCCGCCGGTTTTGTTAATCCAATAAATCTTGAAGGCGGAATCAGCGCATGGCGCGCGGCCGGTCTGCCTGTTGTCAAATAAGGAGGAATCATGAAACGCTTATCTGTAATGTTTGCCGGATTGTTTTTGGCTGGGTGTTTTGCCGTTGCGCAGTCTGGCGATGTGAAAAATGTTTCCGTAAGTTCGGCCAAGGCATTGGTTGATGCCCACGGCGCTTTCATTCTTGATGTCCGCACACCGGAAGAACACGCATCAGCGCATATTCATGGAACCGATGCGAATATTCCGGTGCAGGTTTTAGCCGACAGTATCGGCCGGCTCGACAGTCTGAAAACAAAGCCAGTGTTCGTGTATTGTCGATCAGGGCATCGCAGCGCAAAAGCATCCGGAATCCTGCATGACAAAGGTTTTACGGATGTAACGAACATGGAAGGCGGAATAAATGCCTGGGTTTCTGCGGGCTTTCCTGTTGACACAGGAAAATGAAACGGAAATTTATTTGGCAATAGCCCACATGTTTCATCGTACTAATTATCTTTCTTTACGGCGGTAATCGTGCCGCGGTTTTTCATAAGAGGTGTATCATGAAAAAGATTGTAATTCTCGCGGCGTTTATCGCCGCCGTCGGGGTTTCTTTTGCGATGGCAGCTGATGCCGTTGCGCTTAAGCCTCAGACGACCTGTCCTGTCATGAAGGGCAATGCGATTGACAAGAAACTGTTTGTTGATTACGAAGGCAAACGCATCTACGTCTGCTGCAACGTCTGTCTCGCAGAAGTCAAAAAAGATCCGGCGAAGTATCTTGCAGAATTGAAGACCGAAGGTCAGGAGCCGGAAGTGATCGCCGCCGCCGCAAAGCCGATCGAAGCGGCTCCGGCAGCAGTCGCACCTGCCGCTGCAACGACATTAAAGCCACAGACAACCTGCCCGGTCATGAAGGGTAACCCGATTGACAAGAAGTTGTTTGTTGATGCGGACGGCAAACGCATTTATGTTTGTTGCAAAGGTTGCATTGCGCAGGTGAAAAAGGATCCGGCGAAGGCAATTGCCGAGCTGAAGAGCGAAGGGCAGGAACCGATTGCTATTCCGGTTGAAACCAAGAAGGTTGAAGAAAAGAAGTAGTTTTTTTTGGGCTTGTGAAATTGCGAACGGCGATCTTTGGTTGAAGATCGCCGTTTTTGTTTTCTGGAGAGATACATTTTTGCGAACAGGAAATAACAGTGACAGGTATCGAAGTTGGTTTGAACCTTGATTTTCTTGATTGGAGGATTACCATGATTTTGAAATCAAGGGGAACTTGTCTTGAACACGATTAAGGGAACGCGATTACGGAGATTTGGGGATGGACAAGATTAAGAGAAGTGGTGTGTGGTTGGGGTTTTTGAAATCTTGTTGTTTCTGTAATTTTGTGGAACGTGTTCGAGATGGGGTTGGTGAGGTTAGGGGCGGGAGACGATTCGGAAACCGAAGTTGGATAAGTGGAGGTTTGGGCCCGGGCTGTTGTAGTTGCGATAGGCACAACGATAGCTGGCCAAATCGTCTAAGGTGCGGTAAAAACTGCCGCCTCGCAACACGCGTTGGATACCCGAAACAGCACCAACCGGATCACTCTGTTCTCCAATACTGTACTCTCCGTACCAATCGTTGCACCACTGCCATACATTACCTGCCATATCATACAAGCCAAACGCATTGGCCGCCTTTGTTCCTACCGGATGAGTGGTCATTGAACTGTTAATGTAATTCCACAAATTAGCATTCAATGAGGCCATATCTGTTCCATTTCCCCAATAATAGTTGCATGAATCATTCCCTGCCTTTGCCGCATATTCCCACTCCGCTTCTGTTGGGAGACGATAACCGTTCTTTGTGAAGTCGGCCTCAGTTCCGGCAAGTGATGTGTAAGTATAAACAGTATCCTTTCCATCCAACTTGCTCAGTGCATTGCAATACGACACCGCATCAAACCAATCCACCGCCTCCACCGGATTGGTTAAGCCCTTGGCATTCGATGGATTTACTCCCATTACACGAAGATATTCCTCTTGTGTGCAATCGGTATTGCTCATCTTGAAAGCCGTCAAAGTCACCTGATGAACAATATCACCTTGCAAGTTTACATCCCCATCATTGCAACAACTCGAGTCAGCCCCCATCAAAAATGTTCCTCCAGGAATAGCGATCATATTTAACTTTATAGCCCTCAAGGTATCAACAATCCCAGAATCAGAATATGTTCCCATCGCCAATTTCGTTTGATAAAACCCCGCCTTCCAAAACGTCAAAGTGTCCACCGCCGTCACTCCAATCTTCGCCACCGCACCCGTTTCATTTTTTTTGTACGCCGACAAGCCATAACCGCACCCACCCTCAACCGAATTCACCCGAAACGTCTCCCTCTCCCCACCCCTCACCACCCGCACAAACAACATCCCCACCCCAAATCTCCCAACATCAATCCCCACACTATGCTCACCCGCCGCCAGATCTTTATCCATCAGATGCGAAAGCAATTCACCCTTCGCATTAAACAAATCAACCGCCACATGCTGCCTCTCGCCAAGCATCATCTCGATCCGATTATTCCTCAGAACAATCCCGCTCATCACCGTTCCCGCTCTGTCAAGAATGGGGGTGCTTTTTTCAAAGCTGAACTTGCCATTGACATCACTCGTGTCGATCATGTTCTGACCGACTAATCTCACAACAGCGCCGGCAATCGGATTACCGAGAGTATCAACAACGGT
>CAIOZP010000704.1 GCA_903862805.1 uncultured Fibrobacterota bacterium | reverse complement strand
CGGACTCCGTACCGCAACGGTTGTGGCAAGCACCGATGTCACGATGCTTCATGTGACGGATGTGAATGATTACCTCACTAAAAATCCGGATTCGCTGCTTTCGGTGGCGCGAACTCTGGCGGCGCGCGTGATCGACATGGATACGAAGATAGCTTCGCTCAGCCGACTTCTTGCTGATATTTCAGACGCATTGACCCGCGTCGGTCACACCGGTGAAATTGCAAAACTCTGTAACGAAGCGTTTGAAATGAGCCGTTCGTTTCTTCCGAAATCTGCTAAAACAGAGAATGGTTTGTCAAAAAAAATTCGAACTCAGGGGCCAAATTGATTTACAGTACGCTTTACAATCCGGCAATAGATGTTGTTTACAGAGTGGAATCGATTTCACGCGGAGATACACTTGTCGATACCGAAACCGACATTCATCCGGCGGGCAAAGGACTGAACGTAGCGCGGTCTGTGCGGGAGCTTGGCGATGATGTTTCGGTTGTCGGCATCATGCCTGAAAATGATGCGATGCGTTTTTCCGCGCACCTTGACAACTTAGGAATCGGCGGTTTCTGGTACAACGTCGAAGGCGGAGTCAGAATCAACACGACTCTCATCGAGACATCGAACGGAACGGTAACGCATCTCAACAGCGCCGGTTCGCAGTTGTCAACCAGAATGCAGGACGAGTTCGAAGCATTCATGCGGCCAAAATTCAAATCTGGCGACACCTGGATTTTTTCAGGAAGTCTTCCGAGTGGATTCGATCCGGATGCCTATCAGAAGGCAATTGCGCTTGCATCGGAAGCCGGCTGCACAACGGTGCTTGACACAAGGGGAGCGGCACTTGCGTTTGGTCTGCGTGCAAAACCTACGATCATCAAGCCGAATCTTTCCGAACTTGAATCGTATTTCGGCGAAGAGATTCGCGGCGTTCGTCATATCGCATTAAAGGCAAAGCGTCTTGTCGATATGGGCGTCGGATATGTTTTCATTTCCCTCGGCGCCGACGGAATGATCGCTGTACACGGCAACGACTGTCTGCTTTGTGCGCCGCCGCAGATCTCGGCGATTGACACTGTGGGATGTGGCGATGCACTTGTCGCCGGTGTGGTTGTCGCACTTGAGCGCGGTTTCAGCTTTCAGGAATCTTGTCGGCTTGGCGTCGCCTGCGGAACATGCAAGGCCAAGCACAAAGGCCCCGGCGTAATCAAACGCGACGATGTTTCGGGCATAATGCAGGAAGTCAGAATCGAGGCCGTCTGATGGATAAAAAGGCAACGGCGTTTCTGCGCAAACTTCTCCAGACTAATACGCCATCGGGGTTTGAGGTTGAAGGGCAGAAGCTTTGGAAGGAACGTACCGCTCCGTTTTGCGATTCGATCGCGGTTGATGTTCACGGAAATGTAACGGGAATTGTGAAGCCCGAAGCACCGTGCCACATAATGCTTGCCGGTCATTGCGACGAGATCGGTCTGATGGTCACCGATATTTCCAAAGACGGATTTGTTTCATTCGCGGCGATCGGCGGTGTTGATGCTTCGGTATTGCCAGGCTCGAAGGTGTTGTTTGTTTCGGAGAAATCCGACGCAAAAATTTACGGCGTGATCGGTCGCCGTGCGATTCATCTTATGCAAAACGACGAACGCAAAAAAGGCTTCGAGATTCGTGATCTCTGGATCGACATCGGGGCAAAAACCGAACGCGAGGCACGAAAGCTTGTTTACGTTGGTATGCCGGCCTGCCTTGTCTCCGAATGGTGCGAACTGCTCAACAACTGTGTTGCTTCCAAAGCATGGGACGACAAGGTCGGATCGTTTATCGTCTCTGAAGTACTTCGCATTTTGTCAAGCAGGCGTAGCGAATTATTGGTGGGTGTCTGTGGTGTTTCCACTGTTCAGGAAGAGATAGGTTCACGCGGAGCAATGACGGCGAGTTTTGCGCTTAATCCGCGAGCCGGCATTGCTGTTGACGTAGGCTTTGCAACCGACGCACCAGGCGATGACAAAAAAATCTCCGGCAATGTGAAACTCGGCAAAGGGCCGATTCTTCATCGGGGTGCCAATTTCAATATCCCGCTTGTCAAGCTGCTCGAAAAGACGGCCGCCGAGCACAAGATTCCGGTTCAGTGGACAGCCGAACCCGGCGCGTCTCCGACCGATGCCGACGTGATGCAGATTGCTCGAAGCGGCATGGCCGCCGCGCTGGTTTCGATCCCGGCACGATACATGCACACGCCGGTTGAAGTCATCTCTCTCGACGATATTGAACATGCAGTTAAACTGATATCGGAAACAATTCTTGCAATGCCTGTCGATCCTGATTTCATTCCGTTCTGATTGATCTTTCTTACTTGTCCTTCTCTCAAATCAAGAACAGAAGTATTTTCCCCCAATGCAGACAGCCTTGACTATTACAAACGGTATCGGTCGATTAACGCTAATCAATCCGCCGCGCAACGAGCTTGACAAACCGGAATTCATCTGTCCTGATGATTTACGGGCATTCCTTTCAGACAAGAAGCTTCTTGCCCTTGTAATTACCGGTGCCGGAAAAAATTTCTGCGCCGGAGCCGCATCGCCTGATACCATATCAACACTCGGATCATCAGCTCTCGATGCGGGGAAAAAAATCATAGAGCTGATCGCCGATGCAGAACTTCCAACGCTTGCTGTCATTCGTGGAGCATGTATGGGCGCAGGGCTTGAGATTGCACTCTCCTGTACTTTTCGCATTGCGTCAAGCGGTGCGATGTTTGGCTTTCCTGAGTGTGCCCGCGGACTCATGCCGGGGTTTGGTGGGACTTTCCTGACACCGGCAAAAATTGGAGCCGCAACTGCCGTGAAACTCGCACTTGGAGCAGATATGATCGGTGCGGATGAAGCTTTGTCAATCGGACTCGTTGATCGTGTAGTTTCAACATCCGAGCTTGCTGCTACGGCGGAAAATTTCCTTTTGTCAATCACAAAGGATCGCACACCAAAGCAGATCCGATTTGTAATGCGTGCCATTAATGCCGGTTTGCGGAAGCCTCGCGCCGAAGCCTTGGCACTTGAGAGCCAGCTCTTCGCAGAGCTTGCGTCTGACATCGTCACGTCAGGGAGATCAACATGACAAATTACAGAATCAAAGTTGCAATTAACAGCGAACCGATTTCATCGCATAGCGAAAAATATAGACCACAAAGCGTCGCTGCGGATATCGCCTGTCGCAGGGCCGTGATAGACCTGATGGGCACCGACACCGAAATAGGCCGTAGAGAGTCGGGCGAACCATTCATCACTTCTGATTTACAAAATGCGAATGAAATTGCTATATCAATATCACATACAAGAACCACCGCTTGGGGACTTGCCGCAGTTGCGGAGTCGATTGATGATTGACGTTCCGATCAGATTTTATGAAGGCGAAATTTCGCGAATCGTGCTTGCCGCACCGCCGAAAAATGAAATGAATGCTACCTTTTTTGAGACACTTTTCAAAATCACCGACCACCTTTCCGAGGTTGACACAAAAGGAATTATCATCAGTGGCGAAGGCCGCAATTTTTCAAGCGGTGCAGCGGTATCTGAGCTTGTAGCAAGATTTTCAGGGGCAGACCCAGACCGATCGTTCCTTAAAAAAAATATTGAATCCTTCGAAAAAATCGCATCAGAAAAGCGTCCTGTCGTAGCTGCGATTTCCGGTTGCTGTCTTGGATCGGGGATGGAACTTGCTCTTGCCTGCCGGTATCGCATCGCGACGAGATCGGCGATGTTCGGTTTGGTCGAAACAGGTTTCGGACTGATGCCGGGCTGTGGTGGTGCTGTTCGTCTTGCGGCTGAACTTGGAGTCGGCAAAGCCGCCCGGCTTGTTCTCTCCGGTTGTACATTTGGGGCAGAGGAGGCTCTGTCGCTTGGTATTATACATGGAATTGTAGATAAGAAAAATCTTGCGGAATCAGCCGAATTACTTGTCCGCCAATTCGCATTTTGTAAATAAGGAACACAAGTGAGAATACTTTTGGTCAATCCGCCCCGCTCGCCTTACAACGCTATTCTTGAACATGCTCCGGCTGAAGCTCTGCCTTTTATTCATCGAAAACTGATCGGCCCGCCGCTCGGACTTCTCACCGTTGCTACTGCTGCGAAGCTGGCAGGACATGATGTCCGCGTGTTGGAGCTTAAGGCCGAATACGATTTGAATCCCAACGCATCACCGCCGGATGTTCTGGTGACAGACTGGG
>CAIOZP010000703.1 GCA_903862805.1 uncultured Fibrobacterota bacterium | reverse complement strand
CCATAAGCAAAGATACCAACTTTCGCAGAGAGCAATCTACTCAATTTTATTTCATCAAACAGAATCATTTCCAACAAAACAAAAACCTCGGGCTAAAAGGTCAAGTCTTCGAATCATCTTGCAGAAATCAGAAGCAGAAGAAGGGACGCCTGCTGTCCGGGGAGTAATATAATAGTTGTCTTGAACACGATTATCGGGATTACATGTTTTCAAGATGAAGAAAGAAAACCATTTTCGTTTGCCAGCAATTTCATTTGCTCAATGGCAATCTGATTGAGTCGTTCGAGCCTTTGATTTTGTTCCATGTTTTCGCTAATGAACAAGGCATTCAGATTCTCAAGATTCGAAAGACAGACAAGCTGCGCCATGTCGGCATCGTCTCTGATATTTCCCTTTTGCCCCGGATTTTCTAAACGCCATTGAGCTGCCGTTTTGCCGAATAAAGCAACATTCAGAAGGTCTGCTTCGCTTGCGTAAGTCAAATTTATTTGCTCTGCGGACAACTTCGCCGGTATCAGATATTTTTTTACGGCATCGGTGTGAATACGGTAATTGAGGCGGGCAAGATTGCGGCGGATATCCCAGCCAAGAGTCTTTTTTTCTTCATCTTTGAGTCGCTGAAACTCTTTTATCAAATACAGTTTGAATTCGACAGATACCCATGACGTAAACTCGAACGCGATGTCTTTGTGGGCATAGGTACCGCCGTATCTGCCGGCGCGAGATTGAATACCGACAGCTCCGGTTTTCTCGATCCACATTTTAGGTGTCATGGAAAAGCTGTTCAGGCCAGCCTGTTTTCTAAACCCGTCGAATTCAACGGGGTTAAATCTGGGGTTGTTGAGATGCTCCCAAAGTCCCAGAAACTCTATCGTATTACGATTTCGCAGCCAATTGCGAATGAGGTCGTCTGGATGATCTGCATTTTTGAATTTGGCAATGTCTGTTATGCAAAGAAAATCAGCCTCATCGTCGGCAACTATTCGGACATTATGTTCAAGAACTTTGATGTGACTCATGGATTAAACTCGATGCTTATCTATCAGAATCATTTCCAACAAAACAAAAGCCTCGGGCTAAAAGGTCAAGTCTCAGAATCATCTTGCAGAAATCAGAAAGCAGTGGGCGGGACGTCTGCTGTCTGGGGAGTAATATAATAATTGTCTTGAACACGATTATCGGGATTACAGGAAGGACAGGATTTCTAAGAATCTCAACCACGAAGCGGTTTGTCTTAATCATGTCACCACGAAGTCGCGGCGAAGCCAATCCCGAAATCCCCGTAATTGTGTTCAGGACGAGTATGGGATTACCGGATTTTCATGATTTCAAAATCAAGCCAATCCTTTAATCATGTAAATCACGGTTCAAACAAAAAGGGCCGAAGCAAAAAGCTCCGGCCCTTAAACTATCAATCAAACAAAGAGATCAGAAGCTATAAGTAGCTGTGATCCTTGTTGAAATATGATCTGCATTACCCGAGAACAGGTTCGTAAAGGTATAGAAGATGTCTTCAGCGACAACAGCATCAACCTTCAGACGGTTCTCGATATTGAGTCCCATACCGAAGGAAACCATGTCGTTGTCGGAACCGTCGGATTCGGTTGTTTCACCCCAACGAACGTGCGCCTTTTCGCCTGAACCGTCGTTTTCGAGATAGATGGATTTGGTTCCACCAACACGCCATACGAGCCAATCCCAAATCACGTTGCGCTCGATACCGAAGTGAACACGACCACCAACGCGAGTGCGGTCAACTGTCTGGTAAACAGAATCAAGTGGCTCAAGTGTATCCACTGCTGATCTCTCGTTGTAGAAGCCCTCAACACCACCCCAGAAGAATCCTCTGTCGATGTTAAGGTTGATAGCCACACCGGCGTTGAAATCCGTCAGGAACTGCTGACCTGAAAGATAGGTAAAATGCTCAAATCCAATGTGCGGGACGAAGTCTCCGTTAATGTTGGAGAGTGCCGAAAACAGTCTTACGTCTGCATTGAAGAAGACATCGTTGTCTGCAAGCTTCACAGTCACGCTGGGTGTATCAAGCTTGGAGCCAATTGCCGACGACAAACCTACAGCACCGGAAACTTCAAGGTTCATATCTTTTGTGACAGGCAGATTAACGCCGGCCGTACCCTTGAACAAACTCGTTCTGGTGGTAGCTGCATCCTTAAGATGTGCCGCGCCAGCCTGTGTTTGTTCTTTGTTGAACGCACCATAAGCGCCGATACCTATCTTGGCACCATTAGCCAAGGTCGCACCAACCATAAAATCAATCTTCCCAAGCGGCTTTAGGAATGCGACGCTATCGGCATCCTTCTTCGGCCCAAGGAATGTACCTGAACCAGGCGTAATGTAGCCGAGGTAATGATCATAGCGATTAACAACCGCACCGACAGAAATCATCGGATAACGCGCAGCCGAATCTCCCTGACCAAGAGAATAGGCCAGCGTGCCGCCAAAGAACGGCTTTTGCGGATCGCGGTTATAAAGTGTCCACGCATTATTCTTGTTAGTCATACCAGTAGTATCGATGTTTCTGTAAACACCCATCGACCCAAGAAGCATGTTCGGATAAACGTTGATATTCGCAGGGTTTTTGTAAATACTGATGTCATCCATGAAGAAATTGTCTGTACGCCCCATCGTGAGCACACGTGCATCCGTTGCCCAGATCGAAGCGAGTGATCCGGCCGCCAACAGTAAAGTAGCAATCTTACGCATCCGCCAAACCTCCTGATATTGATTGATATTACTGGACACAGCGAAAAAAGAAAAACAGCCGCAGCATCAAACTGCCGCGGCTGCAAACAATATACTATTGATCACGGAGAGAAAACAAATGGATAAGTTACTTCGGTCACGTCACCTGGTTTGTCGATTTTATCAAACATCCATCGCTTGATTTTATCAACAATTTCGGCTTCAAGATCCGGAGTTCCCATTGTCGAACCAACAACTGAGCAATAGATCACATTACCGAACTCGTTGATGGCAAACTTGACCGTAACCTTGCCTTTTAGATCGGGATTCTCATGAAGGCGTTTGTTGTAAGCATAACGAAGTGCCGCCATATTCTGCATAACAACACGCTGAATACTCGCCTTGCTCCGTCCACCTGTAAGTGCCGCGCCGTTGGCAAAATCGGGAGGCGCCATCTTCAGATCGGCTCCGCGCTTACCCTTGAGAGCAAGACTTCCGCCGTTGTCGCCACCCATGAGACTGCCGACAAGATCATCAATTCCGCCGGAACCACCGCCGAAGCCGGAACCGTACCCCGCGCCGTAGCCGATACCAGCGGCGCCTTTGCGCCCTACTCCACCGTCGCCACCGGCCTTCAGGCCACCGACACCGGAAAGAACAGCGTCGATACCGGTAGCATATCCGCCCTTGGCAAAAATATCAGCATTTGCAACACTTTTACCTTTGACAGCACCAGATATGATACCAAGAACGCCTTGACGAGTAACACGCGCCCTCGGGTCACCACCACCACTTGAAGAAAGATTCTTACCCTTATTCTTAGAAGGATTCAACTTGCTTTCGTCCTTCTCTTTCGGAGTAGGAATCTTCTCTTTCTCTTCCTTCTGCTTGTCTAATGTGGCATCGATTGACTTGACAAACTTTCCGGCATTCTCGGTCTTGACCTTGTCGAAGAAGTCGGTTTTGACCTCCATTACCTTCATGGTCGAAATCCAAGTTCCAAAGATCAGTCCAATCACCACGCTGACAAGCTGAATCACGCGGAGCTTCTTATCGTTTTCCACATGAAAGATGTCGGGCCGCGACTGAAGAACCTTAAGATACTCCGCCTCGCTTAAAAGCCGCCCTGGGCCGTCGTCGTCATCGTCGTCATCCGACGAGACAACCGCTTTCTTCGGAACCGTTGTTGGCAAAGGAACAATCTCGACGATTGCACCCACCTGTGAGAAACGAGCCTTTAGCTCATTTGCTTCCGCTTCCTCGGCTTCTTTTCTGATGCAGATCGGCTTTGTCGCAAGCGCATTAGTCACGACGTCCAATGGACTTCCGGACCACTTCGCTATCTCAGCCGCAACCTGCTGCAGAAGCACAGGATCGGTACAGGTCTGAATTAATACCTTATATTTCACAAACTACTCCTCTCGAGAGAGCACTGCGAAATTCATGTTGTTATAACCAACTTTACCGCAAGTGTTCATAATCTTGAATAAAACATCGAACGGAACATTTTTGTCGATCTGGATCGTGATCGTACCCGTCACACTGTTAGATGCACCGAGTTTGACCATTTCCTGCTCCTGAACATAGGCCTTTTCAAGACGTTCCTTGAGCTTGGTAACCGTCGGATCAGGATCGGTAGACGGAATTTTACGAACATCTTCCGTTGGCACAATCGGCTTGTTGTCAACAAGAACCATATCACTCGTGACCGCAATCTGAATGTTGACATCCTTGGGCGTCGTCTTCGCGTTGGAGTTCGGCAGAACAAGGTTGTCAGAGTTCGTCAGGATCGAACCCTCCGCCGAATAGCTCTTCATGAGGTAAATAACCACAATTGAAAAGTAATCGATCAGAGAAGTGATAATAAGACCTGTTGACTTAGGAATGGATTTCCCTCGACCACGTGTTATCATGGCTGTCAGCTCCTAAGTTTTGCGATTGAAATATTCGGGAAATCAGCCTCGCGGGCAATGTCCATCAGCTGAACGATCTTGTCGTAAGCGACCTGATCCTCAGCGGCAATGATAACATCGTTCGCATCACTGGCTTCCTTGAATCTGTCCTTGACCTTCATGAGACGGTTCTTCATTTCGTCGTAAGCGTTCAGGTTCCGCAACTCAAAATCTGCGGGATTAGTAACCTGGATTGATTTACGAGGATTACAAAGAACGTACACCGTCTGGCCGGGAGAGACACTCGTTATCGGCAAGAAAGACTCGTCGGTAATCATCTTGCCATCCTTCTTGAGATACATACATTTCTGTATGTTCCGATTCTCATCGGTTACTTCAAGCAGAATGTCCTGGCGCTCCCCAACTTTGAACGGCTTGCCAGTTTCCTTGCAAATCGGACGATCGTCGGGCTTGACCGGGTTGAACTCCCACATAACAACGTCTTCCTTATTAGTGGAAGAAACATAACGGTGAAATTCCTTGTACCACATACTGGGAAGGAAACCGCCCTTGGCTCCAAGAGTCACAACAGAATCTGTGACGATCATGGTCAGCATCAGCTTATCGTCTTCCGAATTCAACGGAGGCGTTTGCTGAGCAGTTGTTGTCTGAGAGCCTCGATTCTCCGGCAGTTTCAGAGTAATAATAGAAATTTTTGCGAACTCAGCCGAAAGCATAAGCACCGGCACAAGAACGATAAGGAAGTTGATGAACGGCTTGAGATCCATGTCTCCGCCGTGACCACCGCCTCCTTCGCTCATCATTTTTTTTCTTGCCATCTTAACCTCTTATTGCGCACACGCGGTGTTCCTCCGGATATTCCGGAGGACCGATTCCACTCACGTCGAATTTTGAGCAGATTATTCTTCTACAGCGTTGGCGAGCTTTGCAGTCTTCTCGTCCATGTCTTCAATGATCTTATCAGCCTTGCCGCTGTAAATGCCGTGGAATATGATGTTAGGAACGGCAATGCAAAGACCAAAAAGTGTTGCAGACATAGTAATGGAAATACCAGATGCAAGCTGCTGGGCACGCTGAGCCGCAGGAGCATTAGCAATAGCATCGAAACACTCCATCGTACCATAAATCGTACCCGTAAGGCCGATAAGCGTTGCAATATTGGCAAACATATTCAGGAAGTGAATATTGCGTTTGATCTTCGGTGTTTCCTCAAGGAAAACTTCGTCAACCGCCTTCTTGACCGCTTTTGCACCCTTTGAGCGATTCTGAAGAATAACAAGAACCGCACGGGCTATCGGAGTCTTCTGCTGTGAACAGAAGCGCGTTGCCTTCTCGAAATCGCCCTGCTTAACAAAATTACCGATTGCCTTCATAAAGGCAGCCGTACCCTTGTCCGCGTTGAGATATAGATAGATGTATCTCTCTACGGCAATGGCGATACCTACAACGCCTACGAGAAGAATGACCCACATGATGAAGCCGGCAGACGATTGGAAGCCGAGCAGGATGAAATTAAGAAATCTCATGACAGAAACCCCCTGAAGAGAAAGATTTAAAGTAAACCGTTAATATTCAATATATTTATGTACAAAGGAATTTAATCATTTTTCGTATTTTTCACCGTTTTTTTTCAAGATATTTACTGTATTCCTAACTTTGACTTTAAAGATGCTATAGAATCCTGTTCTTTTGATATTTGGCGCTGGGCATCGGTGCCAATTCCGTGCAATTGCGCGATTTTATCATCCACAGAAGAACTCATCCCTATAATGTTTCCGATACGCTTCATCAACTTAGCGCAATCGTCTGTTGCAACGCCGCCGACAGCTGCCCCCTGAGCTGCAGGATTTATCGGCGAGGCAGCTGCTGCCGCCTTGCTGGCTTCTGCATCCGAAACGACTTTCTCCTGAATCTGCGTTGCCAAAGCCTGAGAATTCGGATTTATGAACGATATTCTTGCCCTAACCGAATCCAACCAGATCCCATGAGCAATACCCAAGTTGGCAGCCGCCGCAATAGCGCCCTCGTCTTTTGGAAGAGCGGCGTCCATGGCCTCGAGATTTTTCTCTT
>CAIOZP010000702.1 GCA_903862805.1 uncultured Fibrobacterota bacterium | reverse complement strand
GCCATCATTCTTTCTGAGATATTTACCTGGAGCTACAACTTTCGAGATCGCAAGTTACCGGGAATCGGATACGGCTGGTTTTACCGACAGTATGAGCCTTCCTGTAAGCAACAGGAACTTGACGGTACTTCAGGTGGTGAAGTTACCGGTGATGAAATTAATGAAATCACAGGTAGAGGGGTTGAAGGGAAGACTTGGCTCGAAAGGGTCGGACTTCGTGAGGATGTCGTCAGGAAGATAGTCAAAGTTCTGGTGAAAGATGGCTATGTTCAGACTGTTGTTAAGAAGGCGAACGGAGCCCCCACCTGCCACTATAAATTTGTACGCGGTAAGTTGCTGGAATTAATGGATACCCTCAAAAAGCAGGAAAGGAACCCTGAAAAATTCAGGGAACGTTACCCGAAAAAAACAGGGAAGGAAACCTTCAAAAATCGGGATTCCTTAACAGAAGAAACAACAGATATTACCCAGAAAACAACTACAGAGCAGATCCGGTTGTTGTTATCCGGCACGCCGTTGTCAAAAATCTCTGAAAAAGAGTTGATGGTTCTGATCAAACGCCACGATAGCGAGAGGGTTATGCAGGCTGCTGACGTTGCTGCAGAAACCTGGCGACATGAGAGCAAGGAGATCCGGAACCCCGGCGGCTATCTCCAGGCCTTCTGTGTGGACCTCGTCATACCGGAATGGTATGAGCCCCCGCATGTTCGTGCTGCCAATGCGGAGGCTGCCGCAGAACGGAAACGTGCCGAGAACGATAAGCATGAGGAGCTGAAGAAGGCGGAAGCACAGGAGTCAAAAGAACGTGATGACTACTGGCACTCCCTGTCCGAAGAGGACCAAAAGAAATTCATCGAAGATGAAAAGAATTCATCGCCAATTGGTAAGTTCATTCCGGAAATAGGAGTGGTTGCACTTGCCAAGTCAAAGGCTTGGGGCTGTCGCACACAAATGATCACAAATACCGGCATTACCGGTGAGCCTACCCACTGAAAGCTTCGATTAATCAGCGTGTTACCGGGATATAGGAAACAAACAAAACAGTTACGACTTTTTCAGATAGGAGAGATTTTTCGCAGCATCATTGCCCGGTGTACCCAGAGCCGTCGAGCCTATTGGCCCGGCCGGACACCACCCACGGGATTGGCCAACCTAAGCAGAGCCCTTTCATGTCGAGGTCGATGCACCTCCCCCTCACATGACCGTACGCAGTCAGAAATCCGAAGACGACCGGAATACCCCCGGTATCGGCGCCCATGGAAAGGCGTTTCCGCTCAACGATATGTAACTGTTGATCCGGAATCTGAGGAAGGACCGGGAATACCCCCGAAGTCCAGCGCCCTGGAAAGGCATTTTCTGACAGGCACAATAGAGGACCTGTTTAACGTGAACCACCGGTAGAGTCCCGGTTCACGACAGACAGCAGGACAATTGGCAGGAATCCTTGCCAGGTCCACATACAAGGGACACTACGTAAAGCAGGAAGGCGGAGCTGCTACCGCTGGCATGGCAATGCCGAAAAAAGTGCACGTCATCTCAACATGCGGGCCAACAAAGGCCAGAGGTAATCAATGAAACACAGATGGCCAACATCACTTCATTCCCAGGCCGAGGCGGTTTTTCACTCGGTCCGTTCTATCGGAAAGTCAAAGATGGATACCGATGTGGGAATCCGTTCATTCGGAACGTGGGATCTGTACAAGGGTAATGCCCACAGCTTTGTCAATATACTGGAACTGAATGGGCGAACCAGCATCCTCGATACCCTGTCGGTTCGGGACGACATGGCAGAGTACCTTGAAGAGAGACTGGCCCACTACGTCGAGAAGAAACGGTCACGTCAGACCATGGAAACCATCCTGTCGGCACTGGGAAAGTTCGAGTACGCCATCAATCACTATATCGAGATCCACGCTCTGGATAATCCCAGACTGGAGACAGAAAAACTGCGCATTGAATTCTACGCCCGCAGCCGGAAACTGCTCCGCAAATCGAGCAAGATCTTTGACAACCGGGCCTATCCCGATCCAATCAGGCTCATTGGGGCAATATATGATGGAATATTCCAGTTACAAGCATCACTACAGTACGAAGGCGGCCTGCGTACCGAAGGGGTCGGCGCTCCCAGCAACCGGCGTTTGAAGAATCCCCTGACTAATGACGGCCTGCGCGGCATCGCCACTGATCCGGTCACCGCATCCCCTGTGGGTGTTGTCGCCTCGGTGGAAAAAGGCGGCAAGGAGACTGAGCATTACGTCTCCGTCGCAACCTACCGGAGACTTGAAGAACATATTTCCCGTCACGGAAAGCTGGAGAGCGATTACTTCGGCTATGTGGAGACAATCAACACGGCTGCCAAGGCTACCGGTCAGTATGCCCCGGGCCGTGGGAGCCACGGACTGAAACACAACTTCGCCCAGGAACGTTACCTGGAGTGCATCAAACATGGAATGACCCATGAGCAGGCATTACAGCAGACCTCTCTGGAAACCTCCCATTTCCGGTTGCGGGAGACCCTGACCTACACGAGAGGATGAAATGACCGAACAACTGAACATCATAACCGGCCTGACAGAGCATGAGCGGATAAAGCTTTTTTCCTGGGTGGCGTCGCTGCCAGAGGAAAAGATCATCGAAATTTTCCAAGAGGGAGTGAAGAAGTCTTTCCAGCTCAAAGATGAGCGTCCAGACCTGTCTGGCAGAATCACCAAATACTGCGCCTTTGTTATGGCGGCCCGCAAAGGGGGCTGGGATACCCTGAAAGGGAAAGGCTACCAGGTGGCGGATAAGGAGCAGTACGACGACTTTTCTCACCTGCGGAAGGCAAAAGCAGCCGAGTTGATTAAAAAAGGGAGAACTCCGGTAGTGCGTAAAAAGATCCTGGCTTACTGGGGCGAGGTGAAGGAATTGAAAGCGGAAGGTATGGGCTTTCGGCCCATTGCCGACTATTTGACTAAAACACGCAAAGTCAAGACTTCAGCGTCTTACCTGCTCAAACTATGGAAGGAGATTGAATCAGATGGTTAGGTACGATTTCAAGGGTATCAAAGTAGAGGCCAAAGTCTTGGTGGATCGGCAAGATTACCGGGACGGAGGTGGCCATTACAAGTCACGGATCGACAAGAACAGTAAGATCGTAGTCCGATTCTGGGGTTTCACCATTGCAGGCTGTCTTACGGAGCTCGCCTTCGTAAAGTCCACATTGAACTACTTCATGCAGTGCTATTGGAAACGGACAAGCAAGGAAGGGAGCAAGATCGAACTGATAAAGACCCTTTGCCGTGAATTTGGGAAAGATGACGAGCAAAAACTCTTCCTCATTGCCCGGCAGAAGAACAAGAAGCATTTCCTGCAGATATGTCTTCAGCAAAAAGGCTCCACGGTCAACGAGTGCTACCTCGACGGCCAGGAGGTAATCATGCTGGACATAGCCATCGGCAAGGCGATCAATCTGCTGGCGCCTACCACAATAAGTATTGAGGAAGAAGCACAAGGCCTATTCGATATGTAGATGTACAGAGAATCGAATTAAACGAAAGATAACAGAGGTACAGCAATGAAACTATTAGCCCACAAATCGGCTGATTTCGACAGCCCGATCATCACCGTACATGAAGCACTCCGATTGAGGCACAATTTCCCGGAGGAGTGGGAAGGGAGTCATTTCTACGACATTATCAAGCTGAGGCCCATGGTGCCGGTGGACCGTGGTGCAAAATCGTCCAGCTTTGCCTTTTTGGGTGGTTGCGGAGGCGGCCACGGGATGGGGTCAAAGGGTATTGCCCATGAACTGGTACAGGATTATGTGTGCAAGCTGCGGGCCTGGCGAGTTAAGCTGTTCGGGAAAGAGTTCCTGCTCCGGATCGAATCATCTTCCGACGAGTGGCCTGTGCATGACCTTCAAACCGGACGCAACTTCTCCGTTGATTGCAAGTTGGTTCTGGCGTCTGACTCCGATCTTTATTGTGAAACCTTCGGAGTTATCGGGGTCGAGATAACCGCAACCCACAAGACTAAACACCGCAAGAAGAAAGCCTTGGCCAGGATCGGCCTTATTGTCCTGGAGCTTGAGATGATCCCGGACTGGCATGTACCGAATGAGTTACAGATTACTTCCGACGAACTGAAGATTCTGAAGGCGAGGATAAATGGTCTTTTGAATAAGGGGACTCGGCTTAGCTGTCTGAGCAAACCGGCATACGTGCGGATATGAAAGGCTAATGGGAGCTTTTCCGATGATCAAATACTATGACGCTCAAAAATGGCTCAGAGAAACGCAGCCG
>CAIOZP010000701.1 GCA_903862805.1 uncultured Fibrobacterota bacterium | reverse complement strand
CAATTGATGTTATGCATATCTTCGTCAACGGACAGGAACTCAAGAGGGACACCTTGAATATCAATTGGCAGAAGGCTACTGTCTGGCCGCTTGGAACGTTGTTGACAAAAGGGAATAATGTGATTTCGGCAGAGGTTGTAAACAACATTCGCATGGGCTACGGCCTTCTACCACGAATCGAATACCTTAAAAAGACATCCGACTTTGTTCCGAAGTTTCCCGGCGCGGCCGAGCCTTCTGAAAAAAAACGCATGCTTGACGGATCGTACAAATTTCCGCTAATTGCCAACTTCGAATTCCAGCTTCCCACCGGAGGTTCCAAATGAATTCACTTGCAGTATTGATCAGCGCATTTGTTGTATCTGCATCTGCACCACAGTCTTCAAGTACCGACACCGCCGGCTATCGCATGGACTCTCCCGGAACAATCACCTTCACCACCGGTCTCAAGATTCACGGCAAGGTCGAGAAGCCGCAGGTGATGATTTTCCTGCCCAAAGAGAAGTCGTATTTCCGCGATATGGATTTTGACAAGTCTTACGTTCCCGATATTACAAAACCACTCGATCAACCGCTAATGTCATGGTGATCTGAGTTCGCAACATTCCTGATTACAGCTTTTCTACCGGCAGTTCAATCTTGTTCCAGTCATATCGAACTTCGTAACAGAGGTATATTCTACCTGCGTCAAATGCGATGAATAGTCAAGGGAGTTTGCAATGGTCAAGTCAATTGAAGATCGTATAGGATTCGACAATTTAGGCGCGAAAGCACGCATTGCCGGATTTGTAATCGCAATGGTTTTCTGGTTTATAGACTCTCTCGCGGATTGTTACGTTTTCAATGTTCATTCTGATTCTTTCCTGTCGATCTTTATCACACAGATACCGCTGAGCGAACTCATGATGCGTATGCTCTATTGCACGGCAGCCATAGCAGGAGGATTTGCAACTGGATTTGCTCTCGACAGACTTGCAATATCACTTGAGAAAACCCGTGAAACCGCCCAACGACTAAGTGTGATTTTTGATTCAATCGGAGATGGCGTCATCACTACCGACGGCAAAGGCAGTGTTGAATATCTCAATCCTGTAGCAGAACATCTTACCGGATGGAGCCGTGCCGAAGCCCACGGAAGAAATATGGCCGAGGTATTTGTTATTATTAATAATTTCTCAAGGGAACAGGTCTCAGATCCTGTCGGCCTCGTTCTCAGCACAGGTAAATCGGTAAATCTTGCTAACCACACAATACTGATTTCCAGAAATGAAACGGAGTTTCATATCGCCGATTCAGCCGCGCCTATTCTAAATCCGGATGGTTCCGTGAGCGGAGTGGTGCTTGTTTTCAGGGATGTTTCCAACGAATATCGTTTGAACGATGAACTCGCGCAAAGCCGAAAAATGGAAGCATTAGGCCAGATGGCTGGAGGTGTCGCGCACGATTTCAACAATATGCTTTCGGGGATTCTTGGTGCGGCTGATCTTCTGACAACGCAGATTGATGAAAACAGCGAAATGACCGCTTATACCGACATTATTCTTCAAAGTGCCGACAGAGCTAAAGATCTCACATCCAAACTCCTCGCATTCGGTCGTCGCCGCAATCTGAAGATGGAAAGTACCGACATTCATACAATCATCGACGACACGATAAAGCTTCTTGAACGTACAGTAGATCGCAAATGCATCATACAGGTTTCCAAAAATGCAGTGATGCATCATATTGCAGCCGATGTCTCTGCGATGGAAAACCTGATTCTCAATCTTGGCATCAACGCTTCACAGGCAATGGTGAACGGTGGAACGCTCACTATCTCGACATCCAATGTGGTGCTCGACAAGTCATATTGTTCGTCGAGCATCTTCGGTATCAACCCGGGTGATTATCTCAAAATCGAGGTTCGCGATACCGGATCGGGAATCCGCCCTGAAAATCTCGCAAAGATATTTGAACCGTTCTTTACT
>CAIOZP010000700.1 GCA_903862805.1 uncultured Fibrobacterota bacterium | reverse complement strand
ATGGAAGTCTGATCATCAGATTGAAAAAAATGCTGAATCAATCAGGAAAGATGTCTCAGACGAACTATATGACTATCTGAAAATTCCGAAATGAATTTTGCAAACGAAAACAAAATGTCCCTCCTTCTTCCTTCCGAAAAATCCTGGCTCGAAGCATTGTCTTCCGAATTCTCTGCGCCGTATTATGCCGAACTTTGTCGCTACATCGAAACGGAATATGCCATATCAAAAGTCTATCCGGCCAAAGAAAGGGTCTTCGCGGCGCTTGATCTTTGCCCGTTGCCATCCGTCAAGGTCGTGCTGCTTGGTCAGGATCCGTATCATGGTGAATCGCAGGCGCATGGGCTTTGCTTTTCGGTTCCCGATGGAGTGAAGTTTCCTCCTTCACTCCGCAATATTTTCAAGGAACTTTCGGCGGATGTCGGATGTGCTGTTCCGCAGTCTGGCGATTTGTCGCAATGGGCGCGGCAGGGCGTTTTGTTGCTCAACACTGCGCTCACCGTGCGTGCCGGAGAGGCGGCGTCGCATTCGGGTCTTGGATGGGAATATCTTACGGATGCGATTGTGAAAACGGTTTCATCACAATGCCGCAACGTCGTGTTTCTGCTTTGGGGAAAACATGCTCAACGAAAGATCGAGCTTGTTGATCAGACAAAGCACCTTGTGTTGACGGTGGCGCATCCATCACCGCTTTCTGCGTACAACGGATTCTTCGGTTGCCGACATTTTTCTGCCGTCAACAAGTACATGGAATCAGTTGGCAGGAAAGCTATAAGCTGGAATTGATATGGAAAAGCTTTTTATTGAAGACAAGGTTTTTGATGGAGTTGCTGGCGTTGATTTTGTCGCCGCAGGATGTGAGTTCGACGGGTGCCGGTTTCTGAATTGCGATTGTGCAGGACACGATTTCAGTGGCGCGGTCTTTTCTGATTGTGTTTTCGAAAACTGCAACATCAGCTCGGTTGTAATGAAGGAAACCGCGTTTCATAAAGTGCTGTTCAAATCGTCCAAGATGATGGGTCAGTGCTTCGACGACTGCAATGAGTTCGGGCTCGATTTTCGTTTTGAAACTTGCAATCTGGAATATTCATTTTTCACAAATATCATTCTGAAAAGAACCGCGTTTGTAGAGTGCAGTCTGCGCGGGGTGGACTTCTCTGGCAGCGATCTGAGTGAAGCGGTTTTAGGGAATTGTGATCTGGCCTCGGCAATATTCGACAGGACAAATCTTGCAAAAGCTGATTTGCGGTCGGCATTCAATTTCCAAATAGATCCCGAGCGAAACAACCTCAACCGAGCGAGATTCTCAACGGCAAGTCTTTACGGTCTGCTCGGCAGACACAATCTGAATATCTCCGATTGATGAAGATGTAGCAATTCGGCGCAGCACACTGAAAACAGATATATTCTTGCCGCGTGAAGGAAATGTTTTTCGTGGGGCAAAATATGAGCTTCCTCAGTCCGAAAAAACTTGATCCAGATTCCAGCTATGGCAGCCTGATGTGGATTTCTTCGCTGGGGATTCATCTCGTAGTTGCTGCGGTGGTCGGGTTTTTTATCGGAAACATTATTGACGGAAAGACACATACCTCGCCAGTGTTCACGGTCATTTTTTTCGTACTTGGAATAGTTGCAGGGTTTCGTGAGATATTCAGACAGGCCAAAATTCTCGGCGAGTCTGGCAAGCCAGCCGATGACGAGAAAAAAAGGAATAATTTGTGAAGTTTTTATTTTGTGGCGCTTGCATTTTGGTTGCGATAATTATATTAATGACCGTCGGTTCGGCTTCTTTTGCGACCGGGTTCTTTTTCGGGATAGCGATTGCCGTGTTGGAATCGGTCGGTTTCTCGGCCTTTTTTGATCGGATGCCGCGACCCGCGCAACTGCCGGTTTTGTTCAGAATGTATGTTCTGGGTGCGGTTGCGAGGATTCCGGTTCTTATTGCGATGTTCTTTTTCGTGGCCGTGTTTCTGCGGGTCAATGGAATAGGACTTCTTGTCGGAGCGGGGATCGGAATGTTGGTGGCGAGTGTGATGTCGTTTCGTAAGATGAATCAGATTGCAGTGAATTTGCAACAAGCGGGTGAAAAGCGATGATTCTGATTTCTGCTCCCTTGGTACCAGAAGGTATCGGATACGAATTCCTCGATAAAGCAGCCGGGCATGGTTTTTTAGGAAACCTCGTCGCTTTTTTCGTGAGTCCTGCATATCTTTTCACTATAATTGTTTGGCTCCTCATCGGTATCGTTTCGTTTGTTGTTGCAAAACACGCTAAGCTTGTTCCAGGAACGCTTCAGACTGCCGTAGAAGAAATTATCGGTTTTGTAACAAATCTTGCTGATGAAATGATCGGTCACGGATCCAAAGGTTACTATCCTTTGTTGTTGGGCCTGTTTATTTTCATTCTTGTGTCTAATGTCATCGGCCTTATTCCTGGTCTGATTTCTCCTACGTCAAATCCGACCCTTCCCTTCGGTTTTGCGATAATGGTTTTTGTGATTTATAATTTTGTTGGCGTCAAGGAAAACGGTCTGAAATATTTCAAGAAGTTCCTTGGGCCGACGCTTCCTATCTATATGCTTCCGATTCGTTTGCTTTTGATTGTCGTTGAGTTCATTTCATTTTTCGCGGCGCCGTTTACTCTTGGTCTTCGTTTGTTCTGCAACATCTTCGCAAAGGAACTTTTCCTTTCGGTGATGGCGGTTCTGCTGATTTCATTTCTAAATGCGCCGGGCGGTCTTGGGTCGAAGGTTTTCGTACTCATGCCGTTTTTCCTTCGACCGGTTGTGATTCTGCTTGGACTTCTGCTTGGAATAATTCAGGCATTTGTTTTTGTTGTTCTTACTATTTCTTACATATCCGGCGCATTGCACGCCGAGGAACATTAAGGAGAGGCTTTATGAACAGGAAGATTCTCGCATCCATGCTGGTGCTTGCGGCGGTAGGTTTCGCGGCGGCTCAGGGCGTAGATCCGGTCAAGGTTGAACTCGGCAAGACGCTTGCTTCGTTCTTCGGATCGTCAGCGATTGCGGCGGCTATCGGTCTTGGTCTCGCTGCGGGCGGTGCCGGTATTGGCATGGGCTTGGCAGTTGCCAGCTTCCTTCAGGGCATGACACGTCAGCCAGAGCTTACCAATAAGCTGTTGCCAAACCTGATGATCGGCCTTGCCTTCATCGAAGCGCAGGTTCTTTACGTGCTGTTCATTGCGATTCTTCTCATTTTTGCCAATCCGTTTACAGCACAGATCAGTAAGCTGTTCTAAGTCTTACGATCCTGAACCGCTAATATATGGTGGCATAATGAACAAGAAAAATATGGCAGCTCTTCTGGTTACGGCGTGTGTCGCACTGGCGCATGCTTCCGAAGAGGCTGTGCCAACGATCGCTGGGCTCAAACCGATAGAATTCATTGGATTCAATGTGAATCCGGCGGTGTTCCTGTCGCAGGTAGTCACTTTCCTTATCGCGCTTGCCGTGGTATGGGGCTTTGCTTGGAAACCTCTCTTGAAAATGATCACGGATCGCCGTGACCTCATTCGCAAGAGTGTTGAAGATGCAGAGCAGGCTCGTCTGGCGGTTGCGCGTATCGAAGAGGATAATAAAGCTCGTCTTGAAGAGATTCGCAAGAAGTCAGATCTCCTTCTCGCCGAAGCAAAGATCGACGCCGCAAAGGTTCGTGAAAAGCTTGTATCTATAGCCCAGCAGGAATCTGATGAGATTCGTGCAAAAGCAAACGAACAGCTTGAAAACGATCGCACCCGCCTTGTCGAAGAAGTTCGTGCTGATGTCGTAAAGCTTGCCGTCGCAATTGCCGCCAAGGCAGTGGGCGAGGCTGTCGATGCAAAGATCCAGCAGTCGCGTTTCGAAAATATTCTTGCCGAGGTCGAGACTCAGGCGAAGAAGGGTTTGGCGAGCTGATATGAGCGCCCGCGCACTGACTTCCGAATATTCGAAGTTCATATTTCAACTCAGTGGCAGTAAGGTTGATGGTGTCTGCAGATTTTTTGCGGCCTTTGCTTCTGCATTGAAGGAAGGCGGCGATTTTCGTCGGTTCATCAATCACCCTTGCATCGAAATTCGTGAGAAGGTCGAAGTCACTCAAAAGCTGTTCGGGGCAATTCCTGAAACGGTTGCGAGTCTTCTACGGGAGATTTTGCTCAAGCGTAAAGTCGGGCTTGTCCCCGAAATCTCGAGACGCTTGAATGAAATTCGCGATCAGCAAGGTGGAATAATCAGTGCTTCTGTGGAGTCGGCGGTTTCGATGACCGATCAGCAGAAAACTTCTTTTGAAACCAAGGTGGCTGCGGCTATCGGTAAAAAAGTGACTGCGACATATTCTGTCGAAAAGTCATTGCTTGCCGGGTTCCGTGTTCGCATTGGTACTACGATCTTAGATAATTCAGTCAAAAATCAGTTGGGTAAAATAACCGACGTCCTCCATTTACTGTAACGGGGATGATATGTCGATTCAGAGTTCTGAAGTGACCGGCGTTCTGTGGCAGACGCTTTCGAAGTATGATTCAAAGCTTGACGTAAAAGACGTCGGCTATGTAATGAGCGTCGGCGACGGCATTGCCCGCGT
>CAIOZP010000699.1 GCA_903862805.1 uncultured Fibrobacterota bacterium | reverse complement strand
TGAAAATTGATCGAACCGGATTTATCGGTAAGCCGTGTGCGCTGGTAAGCCCGAACAATGTTCTGCGCCGCTGAGCTGATATTCTCGGTGGTCGAAGTTACAAGATCGAGATTCTGGTCGATCGTGGCATCGCCTTCTATCACATAATCAAAGGAAATTATTCTTGAGCTGGAATCATAACAGAGGTTTGTTACAGTAATGCTGTTTGTCGGAATTTCTGCGAAACGCATATCGACTATTGACTTGAAATACCAATCTGGAATGTCGTCGGTTTTGGTCCAAGTATCACCGTCTGGCGGGGGAAGCACACCCTTGATTGCAATCGAAGGAATTGTAGTTGAAATGAATCCGTGGTTGAACAAGTCGTACTGTTTCTGCAAAGCGTCGAACTCGGTGCGTCCATAAATATCGCCGCCATCGGTCGTCGGATGACATCCGAGTATTGTGATGTCTGATCCAACATAGTTGGCAGCGATAACCGAATTCACCATCGCTGCGCCGTTGATGCACATCGAGCATCCCAGAAGATGAAACTCCTCAAGAATTACAAACGGCGCACATGCCGCATTGGAAAACTGCGTAGTCTGCATGATTAAAAAAGCTGGCAGGATCAGATACCGACTGAATCTCACTTGATTCTCCTTTTGTCTATGTATCGTTAATGACATTCCTTAGATAAATGTAACGAAGTTCAGGGCTCGGGGATTTTTTCTTTCCAGGCAAGCTCATGATTCTATTCAATTCTGTGAACAGACTTGATCCCCATCGCAATTCCGATCCATGAATCTGTATCCCATAATAGGCTGTGTATCCACAATAAATACAGCATGTCATCCAATTGCTGGGTATATTATCCCAATATTCAGCCAATTTATCGAATATGTGGCGTATCCTTGAAAGGGCAAGATATGATCAGGAAACTTGAGCAACTTATTCTGGCAGTAGTGACGCTTGTCGTGGCGGCAGGTGCGCAGATCATCAACGTGAATCCCGACAAGTCCGCACCGCCGTGGATCGCTGGTGACGTTCCGCCATTGAGCGCAAAGGACAAAGCGCGCATTTCTGCAATGCCCCACTTTGCCCGCGACCCGAGGAACTGTGCGACACTTCCGGCATCGGCGGACAATTCGACGACGAAATATTTCCGACCGATTTTCAATCAGACTGGCAGCTCGTGTGCGCAGGCATCGGGTATCGGCTACGTTCTTACATACGAGGTGAACAAGCTCCTTGATCGTGACGGATCAATCTCCGACAATCAGTTCGCACCGCATTTCACTTGGGATTTTATCAACGGTGCAGCGGATCAGGGTTCGTGGCCTTGGCAGGGCTGGGACATTGTCGAGCAGATAGGCTGTGCAAACATGACAGACTTCGGTGGCGAAGACGGCGGCGATCCGACCTGGACAAAATGGATGAGCGGATTCGATCAGTACAAAAGATCCGCTCCGTACAATATCACCAGCATGACCACAATCAATAACCTTAACACAGCCACCGGCCTCGCGAATCTCAAACAGTATCTTGTGGATGGCCATATTGTGAGCTTCTCGGCAAACTCTTCAGGCTACACTATGTACACCATCGGCTACCCTTATCATAATGGCGAGCATGTTATCACCAAATGGGGAACTGGCGGTGCGCACATGATGACCTTTGTCGGTTATGACGACAGCATCAAGATTTACGACTCCGCAAACAGTGCCGTCGAGACCGGTGCCCTCAAGGTCGCAAACAGCTGGGGAACATGGTTTGGCGACAGTGGATTCTGCTGGCTTTCTTATGCAGATTTCAATTACAACACTCAAGACAATGGTGGCGTTGACCAAGCCCAGGTTTATGGTATCGCAGTTGAAGGCACTCGTTCGATAACACAGACCGTAAAAATGGAAATACAGGAGAATTCACGTTTTGAACTCACCTTCAATCTTGGCGTTTCACAGGACACCAACGCGACTTCGCCTTCATTTTCAAAGCAGCTTCTTATTGGAAAACCAGCCAATGACAGCGCCGGTGCGCCGATGAATGTCGTACCGATGCAGGGTTTGGGCAACTACAATCCGATTGATTTCGAGTTTACCATTGCTGATCTGACTTCGAAGATCGATGCAAGCAAGCCATACAAGGTCTTCCTGACAGTCGATCGTGCCGGTGCAAAAGACAGCGGACAGATCGACCTTTTCGCTCTCACCGACAACGCTGATGCCGGAAAGACCTGGGCATGGAAGAGCGGCTCGCAGGTCAATACGCTCAATGGTATCGGAACCACCACGCTCACCATTATCAAGTCTGGAAATCCGGCGACAGATTATCTTGGGCCGGTTGTAGTCGGAATGAACGGACTGTTTGCCTTCATGGGTGACTCGATGAAGCCCGTCATAAAAGTGATCGAGCCTTCCGGCGTGAAATCAGCCGTGATGACCTACGTTCTTCCCGGAGGTACGGTGACATCAGTTCCGACCATTATCACTGCCGGAACCGGAGACACTGTTCTTATCAGCGCCGCGATTCCATGTCCTGCCGACACCGTTACCGGCTCGTTCGATCTGACCATGTCCGACAACCTCGGAAACGTTTCGTACCTGAAACAGGTTCCGATCACTTGGGGATATGACAAGAGCGTTTTCTACATTGACCAAGGCGGAACATGGACTGGCACCGGCAGTGCCGATACGGTCATTGCGGCAATAAAACTTGGCGCTCAGGAGATAGGCCAGTTCTATAACGGCGGAATGATTTCCGGGATGAAATTTCCGCGTATCACAACCTACGACAACTATGTCAATCCCGTCTCGGCGGTTGTTTACCGTGGCCCGAAAAACGGAAGCCCGACCGAGCAGATGGTCGACATGGATGTTAAGAGTCTTGTAGATGCGAGCGGATGGACAACATGTACATTCAGCACTCCGGTGGCGCTCGATTCGGATCATGACTACTGGGTCGGATACCGCATCGGATGGTCAAGCGGCGCATGGCCTTTAGAGCTTGTCGAAGGCACACCGATCGAAGGCAAGAGCAACGTGATTTTCATCGGTGGTCAATGGACGACGCTCACGCAGAACACCGCCCTCGGACGTAACGGAAGCTGGCCGATCACTGCCTTCATATCCAGTCCGAATTCTATGAAATATCCAAGATTCGTTTCCATCTCAGCTCCGATTACTCTACCTTCTGATGCCATGACGTTGACAGCAAAACTGCGTTGTGCTACAAGCATTTCCTCGGTTACTGCAAATGTTTCCATCAACAAATGTCCTGCCTCCCAGATAAGTTTGGCGAGTGCTGGCACCGATCCAAGCGATCCGAGTGTGTCCCTGTTCACGGCATCGATACCGGCTCCCGGAAGATCCGCACTTGGCATGATCACTGCCACAGCCAACACATCAGGCGGCTATGTTACCAATTCAGTCCCAACGCAGGTTGTCTGGCTGCCAGCCCTTCAAATAGGTTTCGACAATGATTCAGCCCCAGACTTCAGCGACCTTGGGAATGCCGCCGGCGATGCCTTCTCTCCAACGGTCAGATTAGGTTCTGACAAACTGGGAAGCCTCACCGGCGACTATATCACCGGCATCATGTTCTATCTCAATGACGCTTCATCAAGCGGCAGGATTACCGCGCTCAACGCGAAGGTTTACTCATCGCCCTCCGGATCATCCGCAAATCCGGTAACAGTTGATTCGGCAAATATCTTGTCGGATATCTCCAACTACAGCTGCTGGGAATACTATATGATTCCCGATGCCAACATCATTCCGATAACAGCCGGAATGGACTATCTTCCCGGATATGACATCACGTTCAGCGGCGGATACTGGTGCTCATACAGCGATATGAGCGGCGCATCTGCGAACGAGCATCTGGTTTACTATCGCGGTGCCTGGACCGATGTATCAACCTGGAACAGCTCTTTTGGCAACACAGCATGGAACATCCGCGCGCTTGTCGAATCCAACCCGAAAAACAGCATAGTCAAGACGAGACTCGCATCTGTCAACAGCTGCCGCATTGCCGGAAACAAGACAGGCGAGCTGCGTTTCATCGTGAATCTGACCAATCCGGGAACGGCGAAGATTTCCATCTTCAATCTTTCGGGAAGACTTGTAAGAACGCTGAACGCGGGGGCGGTTTCTTCGGGGATACATTCCTTCTCGCTGAGCGGTCCGCAGCTCTCGGCAGGCATGTATCTGTACCGGTTCGAATGTGACGGATTCAGGGCGGTGGATCGCTTCACGATCACGCACTGATACATATTGATATAGAGTGGTTAGTCCGACATTCCGGTATCATTCCGGGATGCCGGACTTGTTGCTTGACAACAGGGAATAGCATTTGGAAAGTATCTACACCTACGAGAATTATCGCCGATATCTGGGCGACTATTACACCGAGCACAAGAAGACCGAGCCCGGCTTTTCGTGGCGTTTGCTCGCAAAGAAGGCCGGATTCGGCTCGCCGGTTTTTCTCAAGCTTGTTGTCGATGGTTCCAAGAACCTCGGATCATATTCGATAGACCGTGTCGCAGCCGCCCTGCTGCTTGACAAAAGCGAATCGGCCTATCTTCATGCGATGGTGGCATTCACCCATGCCGACACCGACTATGACCGCAACTATCATTTCATGCGAATGGCCCAGATCCGCACGCGCGCCGGTGTTGCAAAGATCAATATTGACCAGTTCAGCTATTATTCCGAGTGGTTCATCCCGATTGTCAGGGAGGTCATTTCCAACAAGCCTTCCGGCATTCCGCTTCAGGATATCGCATCGAAGGTCAGGCCGAAGATCACGGTCAGACAGACCCAACATGCCATCGATGTCCTTCTGTCAACCGGACTGATCATGTTGGTGGACGGTACTTACAGACAGTCGTCGGCACTGATCGCAACCGATCCCGATGTCAAGTCGCTTGCGGTGAGAAATTTCCATGAGCAGATGCTCGCTCACGCTACTACAGCTCTTCGCGAGAGCACCACCGACGAGCGAAGTGTTTCAGGCCTCACACTGAAGATTTCCAAAAAGGGTTTTCATTCGCTTGCCTCGCGCATAGACGAATTCCGCGAGGAACTGCTTCGCATAGCGGCAGCCGACAATGACGTGGATCGGGTGTATCAGGTCGGTATCCAGCTCTTCCCGGTCTCGGAGGACAAGCTATGATAAATCGCATTTTGTCAATATTCATATCGCTTTCCGTTACGTTGCTTGTTATCGCCGGCTGCTCCAATTCCTCCGTGTCGGACAAGGGCAGCGGAACAAACACCGGA
>CAIOZP010000698.1 GCA_903862805.1 uncultured Fibrobacterota bacterium | reverse complement strand
TCGATAAAAGATCCAGTAGAAGGCAAGCGGAACCTCAAGGCCGGACTCGTGCTCATCAAGTTCCTCTTCCGCGGTCGGAAATGATTCCCGTTCTGTCAATCATTTTCTGGATTGCCATCGGACTCGTTCTGTGGTCTTACGTTTTCTATCCGGTGGCGCTCAATTTTTTAGCAGGATTTTTCGGACGCAAACCGTCATTCAGCGAGACATTCATTCCTTCTGTGGCTATTCTTGTGCCTGCTTACAACGAAGAGTCGGTCATTGCCCGCAAGATTGAAAATCTTCTCGCTCTCGACTGGCCCGCCGATAAGTTGTCGATATGGATCGGCTCCGATCAATCGGGTGACCGCACAGAAGAAATCGTGCGTGAACTCGCGGCGAAAGATCCGCGCATTCATCTATGGCGCAGCCCCGATCGCGGCGGCAAGACGCAGGTGATAAATCGCCTTCTTCCTCAAATAGAAAACGGCGAGCTGATCCTATTTACAGATGCGAATACGATGCACAACAAAAACTGCATCCGCAAAATGGCCGGATATTTTTTCGACGATTCAGTCGGCGCAATTGCCGGTAACATCAAGCACGATCACGGTCTTGAAAATATCGAAGAAGCCGAAAACAACTACCGTTCGTTCGAGGTGTGGCAGAAGATCAACGAGAGCCTTCTTCACAGCTGCATTTCGGCATTCGGTGGGTTTTATATGCTACGTAAATCGCTCTTTAAACCAATACCAGAGAATGCATATTCAAACGATGATGTCTTAATCCCTATGAATGTGATTCGCTCAGGCAAGCGTGTATTTTTCGAGCCATCAGCTGTTTCGCATGAAGATTTCACCGGTGATCTTGCGACAGAATTTCGCCGTCGGATAAGAATCGGTGCTGGTAATTTCCAATCATTTTCGTGGCTCCCCGATTTTCTGAATCCGCTAAAAGGCTGGCCGATGTTCTGCTACTTTTCGCACAAGGTTATCAGGTGGTTCTCTCCGATTCTTCTGCTGATTTCGTTTGTCAATTTGGCGATTCTCTCTGCGCTTGGTGCGCCGGAATTCTATATGGTTCTGTTTACAATTGCGAGTGCCGGATCTCTTATTTCAATAATCGGCTGGAGAGTGCTAAAGATCGGGCCGCTCCGCGCTCCGTATTATTTTCTTGCAATGAATGTCGCTCTTCTGATGGGGCTTGTCAGATTTACAAACGGAATAAAAAGCGCCGCCTGGGGACGCACTCAGCGATCCTGAATCTGTTCCAATTTCAGGTCATGCTCAAGCGACCTGAAATTGTAGTTACCATTGGTGCGAAAGATATACTTGTCAACCCTGAATGCCGTAACATTTTCAATCAAACATGTCGAGCTGCTTCCCTACTCGTCAGCTTGTGTCAAAAATAGAAACTATATACCGAATTTGAGATAGATCGGATTTCGTGAAGATCTTGATATCGATTGCATACTTAATTCCGCGGCAAGCCCAGATTAGATGTCGCTGGAAGTACGAAAGCCATGCATGCAACTATAGGTTTTCAAGTCAAGTCTGAAAGAAAGCACCTGGTTACCCAAATGGTGAAAGCCTTCAAGTGAACGCGCCTATCAATAAGCAAAAAGGGCTACTCGTTTTGAGTCAGCCCTCTTCACAAATCACAATTCTAAAATCGACTAACGGACGCGCATCATCTGCTTTTCCTGAACGCCGATCTGCGCTCCAGATGGACTGAGCAAGCGAAGTTTCATGATATACATGCCTGGTGCGAAGTCGATGCTGTTCTCTCCGCGTGTACCGAGCATAAGTTCTGCGGCTCCTGGAATGAGCCCACCGCTGATGGTCTTATGCCACAGTCTGCGGCCGAGTACGTTGAAGATCGACAGTTCAAGCGCGCCCATCGGCATGTTCGGCAAGACGTAAGACACACGCACCGGCCCGACTGATGGGTTCGGATAGAAGCCGCGAATCGCAAGCGCATAATTGGCAAAACGCTTCACCACTTCGTTGAAATAGGCTTTGTCGCCAACCGCAAGGATCAGTCCGCGTTTCTCTCCGGCGGCAAGATCAATTGTTGCCGATGTGTCGAGCCATTTGTCGGTCGAAGGATCATAAATCCCGTATGAATACCCTTCCGGCAAAGCGGTTGTTCCAGTTGTAACCCAGCTGAATGTTCCTGCCGAGGTGCCGCGATTGAGAGCATTCATCTTTGCGCACATACCGCCCTCGACATTGCCCTGCACGATCGACGCAACAGGAATCCCAGCATCGGTATCGTCGAGATACAGGATCGCTCCGTTGCCGAATGATGCCGGAAGTGCACCGTGAAATACTTCGCGGCCAAGCTTCGTGTTGTACGCAAGACTGACTCCGGCATCGGCCTGACTGTCAGAGTGAAGCGAGACCGTAAGTCTCCAGAAACAGTCGGTCGAATTGGCAGTTGCTTTTGCTGCATGTGTCGGAACATACGAAGAAAGCTTCTGGCAGATCGGCGGG
>CAIOZP010000697.1 GCA_903862805.1 uncultured Fibrobacterota bacterium | reverse complement strand
GGGACTCGAACCCCGAACCTTCTGATCCGTAGTCAGATGCTCTATCCAATTGAGCTACAACCGCGAACGGCCCTAATATAAGTCGAAGCCTTTGTTGTGTCAATATTGATGCGGATCAGTGCGGACTTTTTCTTGATATAAAATCGGCGATGAGCGCACAAACCTGATAAGCGTTGTTGTATACAAGATCGTGTCCTGCACCGGGGATAATAACAAGTTCGACATTTTGAAGAGTTCTCCGGAATGTTCCGGTCGCAATTGCGGGGATTAGAAAGTCGGCCATTCCGTGAATAACGAGAACCGGACATGTCAGGCTCTTAGCGCATTCCCTGCCATCGTATCCGGCGAGAGATTCGGCAAGTTGTCTAAACCAAGCAGGTTTTTTCATTCGGAACAGTGGGCGCACCCGTTCTCGGTGGTGTTCGGAGGTGTTTTTGAGGAACCTTTGTGTGGCCCGATCGATCACGCACAGAATCTGCCAGTCAGACAAATTTTTTGTGATGGCCGAAATACGGTGTGATCTTTCCTTTATATCTTTACCTGGGATATTCGTGGAAATCAGGTGAAGCGTCTGGACGCTATCGCACATCGCACACGCAAAGCGCTGGGCAATGATTCCACCGAACGATGTTCCGGCAAGATGAAATCGCTCGAGTTTGGTCACAGAAACGAAGTCGGCAAGCAAATCGACAAAATCATCCATTTCTCCATGATACCAGTGATTGTCTTCAGGAAAATCGTAGGCGATGATTTCGAAGCGGTCCGCCAAAGAATCAAAATTGAGATATGTCCGGCCATCCCAGTTCAAACCGTGCAGGCACAAAAGAACAGGCGCATTCGGAAGTGTGCTTCTTTGATGATAAAACCTGTGGATCGCGCGTCCATCGCGGGATGGAACGGACTCGTAAGTCCACTTGCGCAAATCGAAACCCTTGTTTTTTTCATCGGGTGGAAGAATTGACGCGAGCATGTTTTTGTATGATTTTTTCGGCGCAAAGATCAGCATGATCTTGACAAATGCTACTACTGCAAAACGTATAAGGAACATTTTCCACCACCATCAGCTTGTTGAACTTATCGGAAATATATCTTTGGTACCGCCTATAGAAGAATGGATTTGATGTGCCACTAAAACTTCCGGAACTGCTTGCCCCTGCTGGCTCACTCGAGGCGTTTCATGCAGCGATCGAGGCCGGTGCCGACGCAATATTTCTGGGTACGGACAGGTTCAACGCCAGACTGCGTGCGAAGAACTTTTCACTAAAAACACTTTCGTATCTGGTGCCATATGCGCATTCCCGCGGTGTCAAGTTGCATGTCACGCTTAACACACTTGTCCGTCAGCCGGAACTGCCGCAGTTGTTCGACACTCTTCAGGCACTTGAGCAGATCGGGCCGGATGCGCTGATTGTGCAGGATCTCGGTGCCGCCTTTGTCTTGTCGCGATATTTTCCAAAATTGGTCAAACATGCCAGCACTCAGATGGCAGTTCACGACAGTATTGGTGTTGACGCAATGCGGCGAATGGGTTTCTCAAGGGTCATTCTTGCCCGCGAGCTTACGCTTGACGAAATGCGAAAGATATCAGCGGTATCGAAAGTGGAACTCGAAGTATTTGTTCACGGTGCGATATGCTATTCGATTTCGGGACTCTGCCTCGCATCGAGCTATCTCGGCGGAGCATCTGGAAACCGCGGTCAATGCACACAGGTTTGCCGTCGTCGTTTTACATGCGGTGAAAGTGGTGGATTCTATTTCTCACCGCGCGATTTTTCTGCAATGACCAGACTTCGTGAAATAGTCGATGCCGGTATTGCGAGCCTCAAGATCGAAGGGCGGATGCGAAGCGCCGAATATGTTTACGATGTTGTCTCATCATACCGAACAGCATTGGACAATATCGATAATCCGGAGATAATTTCAGCCGCTTCGGAAAAATTGGAGAAAGACTTTGGACGCGAGAAAACACTCTTTTTCCTCGACGGCGTTGACAGTGCCAAAGGAATTGTTTCAGCAGGAAAACCGTCCGGAACCGGAATCGAAATCGGCAGAGTTGCATCAGTCAACGAAAGCGGATTCTCTCTCGACCGTGTCGAAGAAGACCTCTCCATAGGCGACCGCATACGGTTCCACAGCCCCGACGGCGAAGAAGGCAAAGCGGCAAAGGTTACGTCGGTTTCTGCCAATGCGAAGCAGAGTGAAGTAAAACTCACAGATTCATCTTTTGTAAAGCATGGCGACACAGTTTACATAGTCAATCGGCGCCATGAAAAACGCGGGCTTTGGGAAAAGGCCGAAATATCAGGCACACCAGTAAAGTTTCGTGAACGCCATCGCGACGCGGGCAGGCTGATTGCCGCTGTTGGTAAAGCCCCGTCTTTGACGAAGTCGCTGAAACTTCCACCTGGGTATATTCTGAGGATTGACGATATCGGGTGGCTCGACATTATTGATTCACAGAAATTTTCGCGGATCATCGTGAGGCTTTCTGCGCGGGACTTTGACCGCTTCTTTTCCGATTCACGTCTTGTAAGGAACAGAAACCGTATCGTAGCGGCCTTACCGTATTTCATCCCCGAAGATGATATAGAAATGTGGCGCGGTGTTATCGAAAAACTTGAGTCGGCCGGTATATGCGAATGGATGGTTTCGCAGATAGGACATCGCCTGCTTTTCTCGCGGGATGCCGTGGTTTATGCCGATCAGTCTGTCTGGACGATCAACACTGCGGCTCAACATACACTTGCAGACGCGGGGTTTTCGTTCTTTGTAAATTCATTTGAAGACGATTATCTCAACATGAAATCCGCTGTTTCACCCGATGGGATTCTGCCGATTTTCGCCTATGTTCCGCTATTCATATCACGGGTACATTTTGCGGTGAAACACGGCAGTCATGTAAAAGACAACCGCGGACAGGGATTCATGGTCGAAGCATCCGATGGACTTTATTATACCGTGGGTGAGCAACCGTATTGTCTCACGCATCGACTTGATAAAATGCGGGAAGCCGGAGTCCGTCATTTCATGATTGACCTGTCGTTCTGCTCACCCGACAGGAACTCGTTGAACGAAATTCTCGCGGCAGCGGATTCGGGGACGAAAGTGCCAGGAACGGTGATGTTCAATCATAAGGCCGGATTGAGATAGGCGATTTTACCCGATTACCTCGACAAAGGACCTCATCAGGTCGAGTTGTTTCGGCAGATCTTTCGCAATTTCGTCATAAGATTCGGCGCTCAGTCCGATTTTGGCCATCGCACTTTCGGCAATTTTGGGAACGGCGCCGGTCTTCTCGTTCGATCGGACCGCTTTTGATTCGTGAGCAATACAATCGGCTACATTACAGATGAATGCTTCCGGCGAATTTTCAGGTGCTTCATCTGGTTCGTGATGGTAGCGCACTGGCACAAACAGTGAGTCGGGAAGGTTCCAGCTTTCAGTCATCCACTCGAAAACATCTGTGTGCGAGTATCCGAGAATTCGTTTTTCGGCTTCGTGGAAGGACATTTCTTTGCTTTGCATACAAACGGCAGTTACACGTTCATAATCATCGCGTAGATATTGGGTCATTGCAATTTTGCCGATGTCGTGAAGAAGCCCCGCACAGAAAGCATCATCCGGAGAAACTCCAGGCATTTCGATTTTTTCGGCTATCAGACGCCCCGCAGCAGCTGTGGCAATACTGTGCTTCCAGATTGTTTTCCGTGAGTCGCCGGAACGTGATCCGTGCATTGAATCGAATACTGTCATACTCAGAACCAATGCCTGCATCACACGAAGTCCGAGAACCACTGCGGCATCCTCTACATTGGTGATGCGTTTGGGGATTCCGTAATAGGAGCTGTTGGCAAGTCGGATTACCTTTGCCGCAAGGGAAGGATCCTGTCCGGCGATGTTGCCTATATTTCGCACAGAGAGAGTCGGATCGTTCATTGCATCGGTCAGGATGGCCGCTGAAGCCGGAAGGGTAGGGAGGTTGGAAATATTTCTTATCTTATCAAGCAGTTCATCTGGAACAGCCATTATACGTCCTCGCATTTTTTTGCGAGATTACTATTATCGCTTTTCATCCGCAACGTATATTTGGCGGGATTGTTGTAGTATTAGATTTATGTTCAAATAAAATCAGGAGATGTTGCATGAAGGGAAGATTTCTATCAGCGGTACTGTCGGGCGTTTTCGTCACGGCCACCGCATGTTTCGCCTCCTATGACGGCGATGCCGTAACTGGAGACGGTCAGACCGGTCTCATTCACACGATTTCTGCAAAGACATTCGGAATGGGGCGACTCAATATCGGTGTCGGCGGCTGGCTTGCCAGTTCGAAGAAAATTGTCAACTGGGTGAAGGATACAACACTTGATCCATCCAATCCTGCAGACACAGGGCTGATTTCACAATGGAAGGCCTACGACCCTCAAACCGTTATGGCTAAAAACTGGGCTGAAATTTCATACGGTTTCACCAATTTCCTCGATCTTTCGATAAATCTGCCGTTTTATTCGCAGTATTTTGGTGACAGAGCGCCTGATGGAAATTTCGCTGGCACTACCAAAGCCAATATTGGTGACATGCAGATCTCTATGAAGTTCCAGTATCCGCCTTACTATCACAATCCGATTTTTGACATGTCGTATTACGGAGCGGTTACATTGCCGACCGGAAGCAAGGGAATGGGATTTTTCCCGGGCGAGACGTATTACATGCCCAAAAAGAAAGGCGCTTCTGACAACGAATTGAATAATCTCGACACGACTTCCCTGTCGAACGATTCCACCTACTACTTCACGTCCGGCGGTGTTGACGTGATCATGAAGATGCTCTGGACACTTGACCTCAGCGAGCTGAAGTATCGTATTCCGGTTGCGCTTCATTTCAACTACGGTGTTCACTGGACCAAACCTGCTGAAGATCATCAGTTCCTCCTTGCCGGTGGCATTGATATCCATCCGCTCAACTGGCTTTCAGTATTTGCCGAAGTCTCAGGTGAGAGTCGCTTCCTGTTTGTAGATCATGGGTTCAAGGTCAACAAGGAACCGTTGCGCTTTACCCCAGGTATTACGTTCACTCCCAAGGGCGGGTTCTATCTGGCACTCGGTGCGGACATAAGCTTGACAGACAAGAATGCTTCGAATGTGTATCACCTTGCCAAGAGCAATAGCTGTGATCAGTACCTTGTCAGCGAAAAAATCCAGGCACCGATCGCTTTCACCGGAAATATCGGATGGGCTGGCTTCCTTATGAAGAATCATAAGAAGCGTCTGCCGCCGCCGCCGATTATCAAGCACGACACAGTTTTTGTGACAAAGCTTGATACGGTCAAGAAGGTTGATACTTTGGTAAATACTGTAACAAAGGTTGACACCTTGGTAAATACAGTAACAAAGGTTGACACCGTTCAGGTCGCTCCGGCACCACCACCTCCTCCGCCTCCGGCACCGGTTCCGGAACAGCCAAAGGCTCGTGAGATTCCTCGCGGTAATGTGATTCTTCGTGGTGTCAATTTCATGACCGGCAAGGCGATCCTTACACAGGATTCATATTCTGTTCTCGACGAGGTTCTTGCTTCGCTGACCGAATGGCCGGAAATCAAGATCGAGATAAGCGGTCATACCGATAATACCGGTTCGGCCAAGCTCAACAAGGAACTGTCGTACAACCGTGCGAAGGCAGTCCGCGAATACTTTATCACTAAAGGTATTTCGGCGGATCGCCTGACAGCAGTTGGATACGGTCCTGACAAGCCGGTAGCCGACAACAAAACGGCAGACGGCAGAGCGCAGAACCGTCGCGTTGAGCTTCACCGCATCGACTGATTGACAAAATGAGACTTTTGCGAAACGACTGATTGTTTCGCAGGTGTATTTAAAAGGCATTCCGGAGATTCTTCGGGATGCCTTTTTACTATTTTAGCTCAGTTGTCATAAGGATATGAAAATGAAAACTGCCGTACTTGCTTTTGCAATGGTTTTGTCGGTTGCTCTGAATGCCGTTCCGGTTTCGGCGGGTGACTCCTGTGCGGTATGGGTAGAGTTCACGGATAAGTCCGGCGTTGCCGAAATGCCCACAATTGCAAGGTGCGCTGCACGTCATGTCAAAACTTCTTATCATGCAAGTGAAGAAGACCTGCCGGTGAATAGAGGTTATATCGAATCGGTTTCTGCGCTTGGCGGTCACCTTCGTAATGTTTTCAAGTGGGGAAATTGCGCCAGTTTCATGCTTGCACAATCTGCTTTGCCAGCAATCAAATCATTGCCATTTGTCAAGTCCGTCAGGCTGGTTGAAAGATTTTCGCATCCACGTGACAGCATCGATAAATCCGGACTTCATCGTGTTGCAACAACTACGTTCATGAACAACTGGGCTCTAAACATGCTCGACATCTTCAGGGCACAGGCATACATGAGGGATAACGGTTTTCCGAAGCCTGGCACCGGCGTACTTGTAGGAATACTCGACGACGGTTTCTGGTTCGATCATCCCGATATGGTTAATGTCAAACGTCTTGCATCGCACGACTTTGTGCGCAAGACTTCCGACCCTGTTACATACGCAGGCACACACGGTGAGCGCTGCCTCTCATTCATGGGTGGGCGCGACACTACTGCTGGTCAGCTCGGCGAAGTTTGGGACGCAACATTTTGCCCCGCCAGAACCGAGATTGATTCTATTGAGGCTCATATTGAAGAAGACAACTGGGCTGCGGCGATCGTCTGGGCCGAGAGTCTTGGTGTTGACCTCGTGACAAGCTCGCTCGGATACAGATCCGGTTTTACCGATGGTACCGATTACACTTACGCGCAAATGGACGGCAAGAGCACAATCATTGCTCAGGCCGCGGCCGGAGCCGTCAAGCGGGGCATGCTGATGTTTCTTGCAATGGGGAATGAGTCGACTCCAACAGACACTGTAGGAACAATTATTTCGCCTGCTGATGTCGAAGGAGTAGTGTCTGTCGGAGCTGTTGATGAAACCGAAAAAATTGCATCCTTCAGTAGCGCAGGTCCGACTGCTGACGGACGGATAAAGCCCGACTGTTCAGCGCCAGGAGTGTCTCTCAGTGCACCGGATACCGGCTCACTTTATGGACTTGGCAGCGGAACCTCATACGCCACGCCGCTCACGGCCGGTCTTGCCGCACTTGCCCGACAGGCACATCCGAACGAACCGCCGGACTCGCTGCGGTCGCGGATCTTCGCGTCATGCCGTTTCTCCAAATATCAGACGGCACTTGACATTCACTACGGCCGCGGAATTCCCGATGCGATGCTTGCAATAATTGAATTGAATCAGGGTTATCTCGTGGTTTCAGACAGCACTGGTCTGCCGATTTCCGGAGCAGTACTCCGGTCTGGAAGCAATGCCGTACTTGGCACTTCGGACAGCATGGGAACATTGGTTTATTCGTTCTCCGGAACCGATTCAATCAGAGCTTTCATAACGGCTTCGGGCAAGAATGGCGGATGGATCAACATCCCTGCCGCCCATGTACGTACCGGAATCGATATCGACCATCGGACTACTGTCGACATCACGGCCCCATCTTCTGTGGCAGGCTGCTGGCCGAACCCACTGGTGGTGCGGTCACGCGGTCATATCATCAACTTCGCGATGCAGGTTCCGTTCGGAACAAGAGGAAATTGCGCGATAGTTCTTCGTGATGCAGCTGGCCGAATGGTTTTCAGAGGCGAATCAGCCACTACTTTTGATCGAAATGGCCAGATCGCATTTGTCAAGTGGGATACGTCAAAAAGCGGAGTGGTGCCGGGTGTTTATATTT
>CAIOZP010000696.1 GCA_903862805.1 uncultured Fibrobacterota bacterium | reverse complement strand
TCTTATCGGCAAGTAATGCTTTTTCTACAAGCAGGCGTAAATCGACTTCCGATTGAATCGCGGAATAAAGCAGAACTGCTTTTGCCTTTTCCCATTCATCAAACGTCATGATCGTTTTGCAAATTCTGTCTGAAAACTCCGTACGATCTATCAATGGCAATAAATCGCGTGCGTTGGTTTTTCCCTTACGTAAAACATCCTTGCGGATTTTGATTTCGGATAAATCCATGGTCAAAATCCCTTGGGTATTCCATCAAGAAGTTTCGCCGATTCGACGGCCTGCGGGGTTCCGGGATAGTTTCGGACAATTGAGCGGTAAATCTGGACGGCCTTTGCGATGTCGCCTTTGTTAATCGCATCGGCGGCTTTGCGGGTGTAGTTCGATGCATCCGCCACAGCTTTCCCGTAGTCATTGCCGGTAGTGCTGTTTCTATCGTTTTCGCCTTTGAAACTGTAGGAACCGTATGATGCAGAAAGCTGCGCAGCGCTTCCGTCTTTGAGAAAGCAGCTGATTACCCTTTTGTCAAGTACAACATACCCGTTTTCGGTGCGATAGCTGGAGTTGATCGAAAGAACCGGCTTGTAGTCTATCGACAGTTCGAGGTTTGATGGAAGGATGTATTGGCCGATTGCCGTGTATCCGATTAGGTATCTGTACAGCGAGGTTCTGCTTGACGAAAGGGAATCGGAGCGTGATGTCTTCTCGGCTTTCATGCAGACAATTTCACGGGCAAGATGTCTTGCAGTATCGGCAGTTACCGAAAGTGAAGTGAGCCAGTTTTCTGTTGTACCTATGCCGATGTCGTTCCATTCGTAGCTGAAACGTGAACCTTTTGGAAGCAGGCTTGCCTTCGCAAAAACAGTATCGCCACTTGACGTGAAACTCAGTTGCGCTTCAGTTTCGTTTTGCATTGCAGCGAGTTTGTCGGGACTGCCGTAGCGCAGAACAGATCCGAATACGGCTTCGGTCATTGCCGCCGGATTGAGTATTCCAGAAACCATTTCGCGGGTACGGTCGTCAATGTCGTTTCCCGAAAGTTCAAGCCGAAACCGTGACTGTCGATCATAGCTTTCTATGAATTGTGGATTGTCGATTTTGAGCGTCTTGAGAGATGCCTTGATTTCATCTGCAACTGAACCGCTCAGTGTTACAGGCGCGGTACTGCGTGAAGGCAGACATTTGTCGAGAAGTTCGTATGGTGTATGCAGTGTCGATAATATGCGGTAGCCTGGAGCGATGTTCCGGTCAACTGCGTCGGAATGAACAGCCATTGATAACGTAAGGATCACCGGCAGAAGGTTCAGGCATCCTGCCGATTGTTGATAGTTGGAATTACTGCGTCGCATCATTATGCATAAAATATGAAAGAGTCGGAACAGGAAGGAGCTGGTATTGCAACTGTAAAGGAATTCCTGATCTTTTTCATCTTCTATATCTTGCGTTGCACAAATGTTGCAGACGATGCAACTCTACCGCCCATTACTACCGTCTCTGTGTAAAATCTGCGCAAAAGCGAATTCCTTCTCTTGGCGCGATCATTGCAAACGTATGTTTAGGAGAGAAACCAAATGGTTCTTTTTCAAACCTTTTTCCACTGGAGGTCTGTCGTGAAAGTAAATGTTGGAACTGTGGATCGTGTCCTCAGAATCGTAGCGGCACTTGCCCTGTTCTCCCTTTATTTCCTGCTTGATGGTTCGATGAAGTATCTCGCCTTCATCGGGATTGTTCCACTTGCTACGGCGTTTATCTGCTTCTGCCCGCTGTACACGCTTTTTGGAATCAATACCTGCGGGAAGAAATAATTCTCAGATTGAACCGATTGACAGAAGGGCGACCTCGTTGAGGCCGCCCTTTTGCACACAATATTCGACCGGTCTTATTACTTTGTCGCAGTGATCAGAAATATCGAAAACTCTTTTTCTGATCCATCTGCAATCAATCGTCTCATTACTATTGCGGTGTCCACTTTTACTTCTGTAAATCCGGCTTCACGAAAAAGTGAACAAAGCTCGTTACGATCAAAACCTTTGTGGAAAACACCGGCCGAATTGTCACCATGAAAAGATCCGTCCTCGGTATCGAGATCGGTAATGGCACAATGTCCGCCCAGATTAAGCGCATCGTGAAATTTCCTCAGTAGGTTCACTGTTTCCTTGACATGATGCAATGCCATGGCACTTGTAATGAGGTCGAATTTCCTGTCGAGAACTTCCGTTCCGGAAATATCAAGAAAGAGTGTATCAACATTCTTATGCCCCAGTGCTTCGGCTTTTTTTGCAAGCACATCGAGCATCCCTTGAGATGAATCAAGCCCGGTCAAATGCTTTACCAATGGTGCTATCCGCAAAGAAAGTAAGCCTGTGCCACATCCGAAATCTAACACGGTCTGCGAATTGTTCGGGTTTATCTTTTCGATGATCTTATCGGCAATCGCGTTGGTCAGTTTGACTCGCCCAGGATTTTCGTCCCACTGAGCTGCATCAGTATCAAAATTCCGTTTTGCTTCACTCACATTGTCTCCTTGACAAAAAGAGAAAATACTATATGACTTACCCGTTCTTGCCAAATACGCCCATTGGACAATAACGGATACATTTGCCACAGTCTATGCACTTATCGTTATCGACAGTTGGAGCTGCATATCCTGACTGCGAAAGAGCATCGACGGGACAAACATTTACAGATGGGCAAGGATGATTCTGTGGGCAAAGTGATGCGTCAACATTGATCGCCATGATTCCTCCGAAAATTATTAAATGGAAATAATAAACCCCATCAGGGCGCCATACAACGAGCTGTTTATGGGACTCCCAGTAATCGGGCACCCGCCACTATGACAACCGAAGAACACGTGATACAGATATCCAGCGAGTCCGCCAAGAATGGCAACAATTATGACCTTGACCGGTTTGGAAATATTTGAAGTAAGTTTCATGATTGTATCCGACATCATTTTTCTGTCAATCCTTTGCCGGGAAAACCGATCGAAAGCGAATCCTTAGGGCATGCGCCAATACATGCGAGACACTTTGAACAGTTGTAGGTCTTCGATGCATCAATGCTTCCTTTTTTGTAAATACTATGTTCGGGCTTGAGAGAGGCGATGTAGCAAACAGAATCGCAAACACCGCACGATACACAACTTGATTCGTCCCGATTTATCCTGAACAAACTGAACCTGTTTGCAATGCCACTACCCCACGCAATCGGGCAGCCCAATTTGTAATACTGATAGAGATGTGCAGCCTTCTGTGCGCTGTCCTGCGGCATCATTTTTTCCATGAGCCAACCCATCGGACATATCCAACGGCAGAAAAACTTTCCGCCAAACAGGCCCGCAACAATTCCGCCGATCATCACAAAAAAAAGATTGACATGAAAGAGCGCTACCGAAACAACAAGCAGAACAGAGTTGAAGGGATGAAGCACCGTCCGGCTCGCAATCACCGACTTCAAAAGACTGCGGCTCCTTTTCTTCGGTGATTTCATCTGGGTGCCACTTTCCCTGAATTCATCTTTATGGCATTCACATATTCCGATTCAGATCGGATTCCTTCCGCTCCCCAGACTGCCTTGCCGTCCTTTACGAAAACAACGAGCGGAATCGCGCTGACGCCGAAGGATGCCGCGACTTTCGGCAGCTTGTCAACATTGATCTCGTAGAATTGCGCCTCTGGGTTTTCCCTTGCGATTTTCTCGATCGTAGGTTTCAGCATTTTGCAAGGCCCACACCAGTCTGCATAAAGCTTAAAGACAAGCAGGCGCCCCGGATTTTTACCGACGATTTCAGTGAACGCGCTGTCAGTTGAAACCTCGGAAATCCTGCTGAGTTCTGCTGATTTTCCAGCGGAATCCGATTCGTTCTGTTTACATGAACTTCCTTCGGCAATCACGAGAAGAACTGCCACCGATGCCAATGCTGAGATAATTGTACGGAGTTTCATACTTTTGTTTCCGAATCAATTTTCTCGCGGATCTCATTCATGTTGAGCGATTTTACCTGATTGACAAGATCCTCGAGTGCCGCTTTGGGAAGCGCACCGGCTTCCTTGTAAAGAAGTATTCCGTCGCGGAAGACTGCAAGAGTCGGGATTGAACTCACGCCGAAAGATGTTGCCAAATCTGCCGCCGCCTCGGTGTCACACTTCGCAAAGGTGAGATCGGGATGACTGTTTGAGACATCTTCAAAAATCGGCCCGAACATCCGGCACGGCCCGCACCAGGAAGCCCAGAAATCAACAAGCAGAATGCTGCTCTTGTCGAGCGTTGATTCGAAATTTCCGCTCGTTAGATTGATAGTTGCCATTGAATCCTCCTAAATTGGTTTGAATTTATTACGATTGTAAAGAGAGCTAATGATGTGCCATACCGGCAAGAGTGCAAGTTCCTCGTATTCCGGCAAATTTGACCGCTTGCCATATAAAGCGATGTTGCAGTAACGGTGCGGATCAACATCGGTGCAACAAGAACCTGCTCAATCAAAACGTTGAAAACGGTTGCCGCTTACTTTTGTGCATGATAGACTGCGCCGGTTTTGATGAAGTCCAAAAACAACGGAGGGGATATGACCGGAAGAAATCTGATTCTGTCTGCGATCATTTTATCTACAAGTTTTTCAGCATTTGCTGAAGACACGGCTTCGGCAAAAACAAAACCGGAGCTATACGGAAGCCTCTATATTCAGGCAAAGAAATATGTCGGTACATCTTCCGATTCTCTCACGCTCAAAAACCGAAGCAAAAATGTCGATCAGCTTTGTGGTGTCGCATATATCGGAATGACATTCAACCGTGGAATATTTTCTTCGAACTTCTGCCTTTATGCCTACCCGCCCGGCTACGGTTATGTTCTGGTTACAAACGCCACATACAACAAAGCCAAAGACAGCGTCGAGGAAGAGACCGGCAACTTCGCTGGAATCGACATCCAGAATGCCTGGGCAAAATTCGAGACGCCTGTTGCCAATATTCGTGTCGGCCACATGCTGACTTATCAGTCCAACAGTTCAACATGGCTCTATGGAGATTACATTGACGAAGATCCATACGACCGCGATAACGTTACGTATGGAGATTTTGAATATCGCGGTGTTCAGTCGAATGTTCTTGAGCTGACAAAGGCACTTGGGAAATTCACCGCAAACGTCTCATTTGAAGCCGGTGACATGAATCTCAATACCGGCAACATAAAAGTGCTTGGTGATCTCAAACCAAGTGACAAGCTCTGGTTCAGCCTCGGATGGCGAATCAACGCTGTTGACAGAGTGCAGAACAGCAAGGCCGTCCTCCAGAATCGCATAGCAGCAACCGCCGGTTTCGATAATGGAAACAAACTGAAAATCTATCTCGAACCAGCTGCTATTCTGTCAAGCGACAAGAGTGTTGATACAAAGGTTCCGATACTTGTTGGGCTTCAGGTTCCGGTAGGAAAGGTGCTTGATTTTGTCGCGCTTGAAAGCGAAATCGTTCCCAACAGAACCACGCTTGACAAAGATGGAAAATCCGTAAAGAAACCGGTTCTGATGAATCTTCATATAGAGAAAAGTGTCGGCGAGTTTGGGCTGTTCGATATGGCAGTCTTTTCGGACGCCAAAGCACCAAAGCCGACAGACATATGCGGAGCGATTCGATTCACCGCCTACTTCGGCCCGCAACCCTGATAGACGATGTGAGTTTATCATTCAGGATAAAGCATTAGCCCTCGGCGTCGCTTTGCAAATCGGTACGCATCAGCATATTTGACTTCGTAATTGATAGTTCAGAACAGAAATTGCCTCGGATTATATCGACGCCCTACGTGCCTATATTAGTTGAGACAAAAAGATGTA
>CAIOZP010000695.1 GCA_903862805.1 uncultured Fibrobacterota bacterium | reverse complement strand
TTGACGAAAGGATAATCGTAGAGCGGGCATGTTCTGACGGCATCTGAATTCAGCCGGTCGAGAATTTGATCTCTCACCAGCATGAGTCGCAGGCGTGGAGTTTCTGAGTGGTACCTTTTCCCGAGCCTGCGAAGAACACTTCCGCAAACCTTCGACAACACCGCCGATTGCGACGTGAAATATGGCACGCGCATTTCGTCGTAGATCAGCGGGATTTTTTCAAGCGACGGATGGCGACTGTGAATGATTGCACGATTGATGGCGCTGTCCATTTTGAGAGAAGTTTTCAGCGATAGCAGATGGTTCACAAATGTCGGCTGGACGAATGGCATGTAGTTCTGCACTATGCTATCCATGTGGCCGAGCGATTCGACACCGATGCGGTAGCGTGCCAGAATGACATCGACTAAACTGCCGAGTTCGCTTTCGCGCGCCGGTGGCAGAAGAGATACTGCGGTACGTGTCTGCTCGAATGCCGTCACACGCATTTTGTCAATCAGATCGGGCGTGAAGATCGGCGGGCGGCGCTTCACGAAAAATTCTGCGACTGCGGCGCTGTTTCTTTCGGCAAGTGCTTTCCGGCCGGAATAGAGAAGCTGATTTCCGAGAAGCCGCCGACTGAATTCGCCGAATGCGCCGTCGATCATGCAGTAGTTCTTGCCGGAATAATTTCCCATCGACATGAAATAGTTGGCCGAATGAAGCGCAGAAAGATGCTCCATGCTTACGACCGCTTTTTTCATCGAATCAAAAACAAGGGCTGGGTCTGAAAGATCCGGTTCGCAGATGTCAAGCTCGATTCCTTCGCGGGCCGCTATTTCTGCGGCGATTTTCAGATCAGGCAGATCTCTTTCGCCGATTGTCACGGCCTTCCAGTTGCGAAGATTTTGCGGCAGCAGTTCGGCGAGCATCGTCCGGCTGTCGAGTCCGCCGGAGAGACTAAACAGCATCTGCCGATCGGCCCGGATAGGCGCGGTGATCAGGCTCGTGAAGAGCTTTTCGTCAAACACAGTTTCGCAACCAAGTTCAGCCGGAGACCACAGCGTTGACAAATGCGACAAGCCGTTTTTAGAAATGTTTGCTCTGGCACAAGGGCCGAGTTTTTCGACGCCATTAAGAAAAGCAGCTGAAATGTCAAACGAAAATCCGCAGTTCCATTTTCCGGCAAGTGCGTTGAAATTGATTGATGGGTTTTCGAGTACTGTTTGCAGGCGGAAGAGATCGGTTGAAAACCAGATTGCGTCCTTTGCGTCAACAGCATAAAGCCGACGGATTCCGAAGGCATCGTTGAAGAGTTCGATACGGCCGCAGTTCCACTTGACAATTGCGAAATGACCATCGAGTAACGACGGGTCGAAGTTGCCCGCAAGGATTTCGGCCCAATCGTTTTCGGTCAATATTGATGCCGATGAATCGCGGCATCTGATGCCGGTTCCGCAGACCATCCAACCTGATTCGCTACCTGTTGCTTTGTGAAGAAAAGTGTCGGATGGGCCGCCGCCCGAAATCGAAATCGGGCCGCTTGCAATTTTGACAGATGGAGAATTTGCGCCAAGATAATCCGCAGACTTTACGCCACTTTTTTGAAGGCATCCGAAGAACCAGCTCATGCACAGATTTCTTTTGTTTCGATTGACTGACGGGAGTTATTTGTAAGCAATGGCAATGATTCTCCGGTTGTTTGGCCCGATTCGGAGGCCCGGTGGAAGCGTTGTCGGATCAACCGTCAGTACGAGGTATCGGGTGGTGGCGTTTCCGGTTGGCGGCTGATTATAAATCCTGACACGGATCGTACCGGTGTCGGCATTCATCATGGTAATTGCTCCACCGCCCAGGATGTTGAAATCGGTTCCGGTTTGCGCTGTTGATGCCGGATCGGAAATGATCGTGATGTTTCCGGCATCTGCAGTGTCACCGGAAAGAATTTCGGCAATGGTGATTGATCCGACCGTCGGAGCGACCTTTGCCGTGTCGATGGGTGTCAATGCGAAGCTTACGGTTTCCGGATGGATGTAAATGTTTTTGGTGAGGGTGTCTCCGACAGGGCCGCTCGGTGAGCTTGCCGATACGATCACGCGGATGGTCGCCATGCCGGTATCCGTGCCATCGGGTTGCCAGAAGATGTCTCCGATTGTACTACCGGCCGAGATGTCGAAGGTTCCGCTGGCGGTTGTCACTTCGGCAGTCCAGCTTGATGGCAGCACGGTACCAGCGATCGAAAGGCTCATCGTAAGCGATGTGTCGTAAAATCTCATCGTGTCGGGAAAGGCTGTCAGAGGTGTTGTAATAACAAGAGAATCCGGTTTGAGATATTCAAGGTTCGAGCTGACTATGGAATCGACCGTTTGGTAACCGTCAGTGGCCGAGAAATGGAACGATACGGCTCCGGAACTCTGCGGCACGGACGGTTTCCATGTGAATGCGCCTGTTGCAGTCGGATGAATCGTATCGGTAATACTGGCATAAACAGCGGTTACTGTCAGCTTGACAGGATCGGCATCGGCATCGCTGACCTTGACCGAATCGACGAAGGTGTCATAGGTATTGATCGTTGCGGTATTCGGCAGGTGTGTAAACACCGGCCCATGGTTCAGCACGACATAGAAATCCTTTTCGATTGACTTGCCTTTGCTGTTTATCGCGATAACCCTGATTGTGTCTCCGCCGGTTTTGTGCGTTAGTGTGAATGGACAATGCCATGTAAGACTACCACTGTAAGTCGCGCCGGTTCCGTTGACCGTTACGGCAACAATCGAATCGCCGTGTTGATCCGCTGCGATAATATCGAGTGGAAGCGAGGGATTGATTGTGGTCGCCGGAAGTGCCAAGCCACCGCTCAACACCGATGCGATTGACGGCGCACCGGAGTCGATCACAGCTTTGCGGTAGGTTACATGAACCCAGGTACTGTCAACATTGACGCCCTTGAACGCGGCGATGATTCCTATGTCGGAGATGCCGGTGTCGGGATGTGCGACATAACGCCATACCGTTGCTGCCGCCTTTACAGTCGCTGTTGAAAGCACCGTTCCGCCGTGACCGTTTCTGCAGGTTACAATACAACTGTCACCGGTTCGCAAACCATCGATCACTCCGCTCAGGAGCAGGCTGTCTATCGTGGTTGTAACACTGTCGGTGGATGGTTCGGTGCGGACTATTTTCACAACCTGCGCCGTGTCGCCTGTACCGATTTTCTTCACCGTTGGAATTGTCGCGTTGTCAAGCAATGTGTCTTTTGAGTAAAGCGAAATTCTGACCCAGGCTGCCGAATCGTTTGGTGTGAGGGAAATGCTGACTGACGAATCGGCAACGGTTACTGTGTCGCTTCCGAGAACGCCGACCGTATCGGTTGCTTTTACCACAAGCGTGCATCCGGTGGCGATGCCTGTCACATATCCGGCAACGGTCTGTTTAAGTCCTCCGTGAAGGGAGTCACCGGCGGCTGGCGATGTAATGTGCAGTTTAGGCGCATGGTGCAGGATCGTGTCGGAAATAGAGTCGATACCTGTCGATGCAGACATCAGGACAAAGCGCAGCGGCGTGATCGATGCTGTGATTGGCGTCGAAAACGAGAAGACTTTTCCGAGTGTGTCAATTGCACCGGAAGCGCTTCCCGAATCTTTCAGAATACCGGCTGAATAAAAATAGACTTTATATGTAGCAGTTTTAACAAGGTTGGAAGCGAGTACGCTCACATTGACCGAAGGAGAATCAGTGCTTGCCGTGGAGGTCGATGGAACAATCCGTGAAAGGTGCGGCGAAGTCACAATCGGAGCTGCCGGTTTTACAAGCCGGAAAGTTGTGTCGAGTTTCCCGCCAAAGGCGTTTACCGCACGGATTCTTACTGGAACAACACTGTCGGTTCCGAAGGTTGTGGCATCAATGGTTTTGTAGGCGGTTGCCTGCATGTGCAGACTGTCGCTCCACGCTATCGAATCAAATGCCGCACCGAAAATGCTAAGGGTGTCAAGTTTTGATGTCGTTTCGTCAAACACAATGCGGAGCTGAGTTGGCAGCGAAGCCGGACGCAAGGTGTCGTGAGATGGAGTCGGGCTGATCCATGCGAATGTTGGGACACCGACACGGCGGTGGAAAAGCCTGTTTGAATATTCGGTAATATGGCCGAGGCTGTCGCTTGCATAAAGCACCAGCGGAACCATCGCGTTCGTACCGAAGAATGTGCTGTCGATCACCTTCGACACCGCTGCACTCCGATGGACGTTGTCGGTCCAGACGGCTGTCGAAAAGGCGGTGCCGTTGACAGAAAAGGAATCGATCCGCGATGCCGTGTCGATCACGTTCCATGCAAGAGTCACAGGCAGTGTATCGAGCTGAAGACTGTCGCCGATCGGGATTCTGAGTGTAGGTATGAATCTCGGCCCATTGGACGTGGGTTTTCTCCATGACGCGCTCACCGTGAACGAGTCGATATTGCCCGCCGAATCCGACGCGAAGATATGCAGAGGAGCCGAGCTTCCACCGGCAAAAAATGTTGTATCGATTGTGTACTGGACAATTTCGGCTGTGTCTGAAAATTTCGTCATGACCGGAACCGCGACATCGTTGATCGTGACAGTTTTGATCGAGCGGTCGTCGCTGACGTTGAGAGAAATGGTGTACGGAAAAATCGCCATGCTGAGACTTCCCGACGAAGGCGGAGTGCTTTCCCAGCGGATCACCGGCGGAAGAACGTCCGGGCCTCTTATCACGAACAATGTCTGATTGAATGCAATCTGGACATTACCATCTTTGTAGATTGTCGTGACGATAAAAGTCACGCTGTCGCCGCCGGTGCCGGTAATGCGGAAATTGAAAATCAGAGGAATGACTGTTGACGACACAATCGAAATCGCGGTGTCAGTGGTGTCGGTTCCGCGGATGATTTTGAAATTGATGCTGTCGATGAACGATGGGTTTGTGATCTGCCAGCCCGTGACATAAGTCGTGTCGGTTTTTACCGAGTCGCTGGTAAACGGTGTTCCGTTTGGAGTGACGAGTGAATTGACCCGTCCGGAATATGGATTGGTCGAATTGACACATGCGAGAAGCAGTGCCAGTACAACGGCCGATAACGCGATGGCAAAGGATGTTTTTTTCATTTTTAGAACACGAAGGAAAAGGTGAATCCGACCGCTCCGACAAGGGCGACAGCCCCGCCTGCGATCAGTTCGGCAAGATGCCGGTTCCTGTTATTTTTCGCATTCGTCCAGTCGTCGGCGTTGTAGAGGCCGGGCTGGAAGGAATTCACATCATTGAAATGGCTGTCGGCGGTTTTGTATGCCGGATATTCGACACCGGCAAAAGCGACGCCGCCAACGGCTACAACTCCGGACACAATCCGCAAAACTATTCGTGCTGTTTTACCTTTGACCGGCGCGGCTGTCGAAGCCTTGACCTCTGTCGCTGCTTTTGCTGTTTTGTCAAGCGTATCTTTGGCGATGACCGAAGGATGAGTTGTATCGATAACTGGCGGCGGAATCACCGCCGTGCCTGATTTTTCTCCGGTGTATGACCACGGGCCTTTGGAAAGGAATGATCCTGATCCGGCAATTACCACGTCGCTCTTTCCGTTCTCGCGGAAGGTTGCATTTGTGACGATAAAATTATCGCTGCTGAAATTGATTCCGTAGAGCGAAAATTTTACCTGGCAGTTGTTTATAATCGACGGTCCCGAACCTGCGGCAAGCGTGACTCCATCCCAGTCGTATGGCGCGGCATCGGCGGTTGAAGAACGATTTGCCGACGAATCGTTTTCGGAAGTGAAAATTACCGGCCGGTTTTCTGTTCCGCTCACCGTCAATTTTCCGTGAACCATTATTCCTGCGAAATTCTTGAACAGAAGCACGGTTCCGGCATCGAGAATCAGCTCCGATCCGGCGGGAACAGAAATTGTATCTGCCACGAGATATGGCGAACCGAAGCGGTCGAGGTGACCCGTCACCGGACCGGTGAGTGTCGTAAATGCCGGTTTATCAGCGGCAGTCAGCGATGTCACGGCACAAAGAATTGCCACCGTCAAAAATGATGCCCTTGATGTCATCAGTCTTTCCTGCTCAGTATCCGGATGTTTTTGTTTGCTTCGGCAAACTCGGCGCTGCCCTGATCGGTGCGCATTGCATTCTTCACCTCGAACCATGCCCGCATCGCTGTTTCGAGGCGTTCGTCGTTCGGATTGGCGTTGTATATCGCGGTGTTGCACCTTGCCGTATAGAGCAGAACCTCGCGGTTGATATATGCGCGATCTACAAGGGTAAGCGGTGCCGTTCTGACCACGCCGAGAACGTAGGCCGCTTCCTGGTACTGCTCGGAATTGAAAAGGAACTGCGCTTTCGACAGATAGAATTCGCCATCGTTGATGTTGCTGTTGTCAAAATATGAACGGTTGACCTGATTGGTTCCGACCAGCGCACGATGCTTGTAAAGCTTCGCCTCTTTCGATCTTGCGACATCGGATGGCAGCTTCGGTATGAGCTTCAGGACATTTGCATACTCGTGATGAACATCCTCTGTGGAGATAAGCGCCATTACATCCTTTGTGCCGTAAACCCCCGAAAGCGAATCGACTATATCGGTTGCAGGTGCTTGTGGTTTTGGAGGAAGTTTATCCCAATAGGTCGCATCGCCTGGTTTGGCATTTTTGTCGGCCTTATTTGCTTTTGCCAATGCCTTGGCTTCGGCTTCAAGTTCTTTCTTGGTTTTCTTTTTTGCAGAAGGCTTCTCGGCTGGAAGGTCGGCAGGTTTTTCTACCTTGGCAGAATCAACCGCTGCAACTGCGGCTGTTGCCATCGTGTCTGTCGTGGCAGGAATCGGCGGCGGTGAAACGACCACCGGCGGAGGCGCACCCACGGCTGGTGGAGTTCCGGACGCGTGCGATGGTGCTGAAACAGCAACCGAAGTTGTGTCTCCGCGAAGCTTTGTCGCCATGTCTTCCATGAACAGCGCAAACTGAACCCTCAGCAGCACCTGGTTGTTTTCGTAGTAGATCACCACCGGAACCATCGCAAGTCCGAGCATGGCAACAGTTCCGAGCGCGTAGGCCCAGCCTGGGATTCTCTTTACCGGAAAGACGATCTTGCGTTCGTATGTTCCGCTCTGGATGAAGGAAGCGATAAGGTCTTCGGGACGACCGGTTGTAATTCGTTCCCAGATACGGGTCAGTTCGTTGCGGATCTCCGCCATGCTTGCCGGACGCTTTGCCGGATTCTTCTGCATACAGCTTTCGACAAGATTGCGAAGCCTTTTCGGAACGGAAATCTTGAAAGAATTGAGCGGGAAATAATCGTTTTCAAGGCGTTTTCTAACAAGTTTGCTGATGTTGCGTTCAGGAAAAGCCTTCTCGCCGGTCAGCATTTCGTACATCATGCACCCAAAGGCGAAAATGTCGGAACGAACTGTAGCCTCGTGTTCTTCGAGCTGTTCCGGAGCAAGGTACTGCATTGAGCCCACGACCTTGCCGCTCGATGTGTTCGATGCAGCCATCGACGCCGGTGTCGCAATCCCGAAATCGGCCACGCGAATGAGACCGGTGCGGGAGATCATTATGTTGCCGGGCTTGAGATCCCGATGAAGTATTCCGACATGATGAACGCCGTTGATTTCATATTCGTGCGAGTGAGTATAATAAAGCGCATCTGATGCAAGAATGGCAACCGCAGCGCAGAATTCCACCGGCAAAGCGCCATATTTCTGAATCACCTGAGACAGTGTTCCGCCGTCGATTCGTTCCATTTCGATGTACGGAAGACCGTTCCATTCGCCAACGCTGTAAATGCTAATGATATTCGGATGATCAAGCTGAGCTGTGATTCGCGCTTCGGCAAGGATTCGCGACCGGTTTTCGGCGACGCTGTTTGGCCGCATGAGTTTCACGGCACGCCGGACGCCAAGCTGCTCGTTCCAGATTTCGTACACCGTCGCCATGCCGCCTTCGCCGAGCAGTCCGGTGATATGGCCGGAACCGAGTGGCAAAGGTGTCCGCCCGTCGGGGAGTACCACCACACCTGCTGAATCTTCGGGATCGTTGATCTGGTAGAAATCAGTCTGCTTAGAATCGAATTCCTTCAAACGTCACTCCATGATTCCACAGTTCTACGGATTCACACGCGAAAAATCGCTGTCCCGAAGAACCGTCGCGGCTTTCAGGTTCACCCGTAATCTATTACAAAAAATCGAGTTGCGCCGATTGTTTTTCCGCAAAACCCCCGGCCTACCGCATTATTTGTTCACAAGAGTCACCAGACCTTCGCAAGCCGCAACTCAAGGCCCCGAAAATAGGAAGCGCACAGAATTTAATCAAATTAAACCGTGATTGAGAAGTATTTCGCGGTTTTGTTTTTCATATAAAAAGTGCGGAGCCTTTCGACTCCGCACCTCACAAATAATCTGAATGAAAATATCAGGACAAATCCCCTCCTGTTTCAGATCGGAGATAAATTCTGTAAAAGCGTTCGGGCTGCATAGTTGAGTCTCCCGAAAAGGTAATAAAACAGAATCAGTTTGGTGCGAGTTCACCAAACCGGTACGACACCGTTACTCAATTTAATCCACTCCCACCATCCGTCACTCACCCCTCCCCACAAAAAAGGCGGGAAGAAACGCTCATATCCTCCCGCCCCATAAGCTCACATCACTTCGTCGTCTCGCCTCCCGTTCCACTTGCCGTTCCGGAAGTTCCTTTATCGGAATTGGTGGATGAATCAGTTCCGTCGGAATTTGGTTTGTGATTTTTGGGGTGTGAGGGCAGTGCAAATAATTTTTCAAGCTCCGGTTTGCCAACGAAAACTGATTCTGCGGCGTCCTTCAATTTTTCCAAACGCGCCCAGACATTGTTCATGAGGGTGATGCGGTCGGATGTGTGGATGTTCCGCGTGTGTTTTGCTTCCATGTGGCCTGTGCGGTTCTGGCTGAGCGATGCCACAAGTGCAGGAAGTGAGTCGAGCAGTTCGGCGGAGCAACCCGCATCAAGAAAAAGCTGCCGATTCACTGCTACGGTATGGGCAAAGGTGGTCATGCACGAAACAAACACGTCGGGAGACGAATTCGCATCGTTTACCTTGCTCAGCAGGAACTGATCCTGTTTTGCCTTGCTGGTGAAAATTGTGTTTACGAAATAGCCGATCTTCTTTGCGGTCTCGGCACACTTTTTTCGCGCCGCCTTGAAGTTTTCGCCTTCAATTGCCTGATGTTTCACCTCGACATCGTCGGGATCAACTGCGCTGGCAGCGGCAATATCGGCACTGAAACCGCTATCAAACTCCGACGACAAGTTCGGATCGAGCGCGGCGAAATCCGCCTGATACGTCTGGTAATGCTTCTGCGTTGTCTCGGCACCGGCAAGCATTTCAGGGTCGCTGACATTAAAGTTACGTGAGACACTCTGCGGCATAAAGCCTCCTTAGGAAAATGTATAAATGATAAAAGCCACCCGGCTTCCATCCCAAGAGTTCCGGTAATTTTTTGTGCGAGCTGGCAATTTTTATCTGTGGCGATGTCAACCCGCATCGTGGCGATCTCAACCCGCATCGGAACGTGTCAATAACTTTGAGACAAAGGTTCCAACTAAATTAAGGAAGTAGCCATCTCCTCAGACTTCTCCGGAACAGGTTTGTTGATCCAAACGGCATTTGGCGGGTTTGGGATAATTGGCATTCCTTTTACAAATCTTTCCGGATGAGATTCAGCCGCCATTTTCAGTACATTCAAACGATTTTCTATAACCGGTTTCCAGTTTTTATAGTGCATGGCTTCAGGCGTGAGCATTGCGATCCCCATGTGTCGGTGTTTTGAGTTGTACCATTTTGTAAAGCGTTTGCAATGTGCTCTGGCATCGTGAATCGAACCGAATTTTTCTGGGAAATCGGGTCGGTACTTCAGCGTTTTGAATGTTGTTTCGGAGTACGGATTGTCATTTGAGACATGAGGTCGTGAGTGAGTTTTTCTTACTCCCAAATCGGTCAGCAGCTGCGCAACCGTATTTGATTTCATTGACGAACCGCGATCCGCGTGAAGTGTCAATGTGCCAGGAACAATCTCCTGCCGTAGTATCGTTTCGGAAATAAGTTCACGCGCAAGTTCTTCACTTTCCCGATCTGCAATAAGCCATCCGACAATGTATCTGGAGAAGACATCGATGATAGTGTAAAGCAGAAAATACTGCCACTTCACCGGACCTTTGAGCTTGGTAATATCCCACGACCAAAGCTCGTTCGGCTTTGTCGCAAGCAGCTCCGGCTTTGCATAGTTTCCAGCATCTTTTTGACGACGTTGAACACACTGTCCATGCCTTGAAAGAATGCGATACATAGTGCGAATGGAGCAGTAATACCGGCCCTCATCGAGCAATGTTGTATAGATTTCGGCTGGTGCCATATCGCAAAATCGAATAGAGTTTAATACATCAAGAACAGCCTTTTCTTCTGTGTCCGAAAGCTTTCGCGGCGATGCTTTACGCGCACTTGTTTTGTCTTTTTTAGGCACGACATTTATCTCTCGATGATATGCCGCTCTCGGATAGCCCAGCGCTTGACAAATGCGAAGAAGTGGAAGCTTGCAGCGATACTCTGTCATCAGCCCTCTTGTTTTCATTCTGACCGCCGGATCTGCGAGTCTCCCAGAATCAATTGCGAGACTTTTTTTTGAAGTTCACACAGAAGCTCTGCCTGTTCAAGCTTCTTTTGAACAGATGCCAGCTGACGTCTGAGCTTCGCATTTTCTTTGCTCATGGATTCCTTGACATACGCGACACTGCCTTTTGTGTAGTTGCTTAAAACACCCTCACGTTGTTGATCTTTCCATTTGTTAATATTGGAGTAATACAGACCCTCGGATCGCAGATACTCGCCGATGGCCTTAGGATCGTTCTTCTTGAGATCGGCTACTCGTTCCAATACCGCAAGCTTGTAGGCCATGGTATGACGACGAATCTTGCGGGATACCACTACTTCGGTGTCTGCATCAGGAACGGGATCTCCGGTCGGCCTCCGGCCTCCCTCCGATCCCGTTCCTGATGGCTCATTGCTCTGCTTCGCTTCGCTCATTGGTACATCCTATCTCCGCCCTTTTTGTTCCTTATTTCAAATACATCTTTTTGTCTCAACTAATATAGGCACGTAGGGCTCTTTTGCAATCAGTAGGTTACAGCGCAGAAAAACTCGATCAGATGGAAACTCTTGGAAGTCAGCTCGCCGCCCTTCACGCGCAAAGCCGCCCGGGCAGCGATCCAAAAGAAGAGAG
>CAIOZP010000694.1 GCA_903862805.1 uncultured Fibrobacterota bacterium | reverse complement strand
GGTTATTGCCATGACCTCATATTCTTTTGCAGAAAAAAATGCCCGATGTTTTGATGCCGGTATGAACGATTTCATATCGAAGCCGGTCTCGCACGATGAGCTGGTCAGAGTTCTCTCGAAGTGGGTCAAGCCCGAATCATCAAACAAGGCAAGCGCCTGATTTCATCGACGTGGTTTGACCTGACTTATTACCTCGATTAACGATCCTATCGCCGGCCTTAACATTGTTGGCATTGTATCCCGCACACGCTCCAAAAGCATGAAATCCTCGTCTTCGATTGAGGCGATTGCGAGCGAACAAACAAGGTAGGTTATTGTTCCTATGAGCCCGGTTATCACAAGTCCGAAGATTCCCGAAGTCTTCAAACGCACAAACTCCATGACCAGTCCCATTACGACCGACGCGAACGCAATCTTCGTGACGGATACGAAAGGAAACGGCAGCTTCATCATGCGGCAGGTCCAAGTAGTTCCGATGCTTGTTCCGATGACTGTCGTAATTGAATAACAGATGACCGCGCCGAATGCGCCGAATCGTGGAATGAGACAGATGTCGAGCGTGATATTCACAAGTGCCATTATAAAGCCGAGTTTGTAGATGAAACTCTGGCGTTCGTAGCCGTAAAGAATCGCTGCACCTGGCTGTGCAAGACTTGTTGCAATCGAAATGAGGAACATTATCTGAAGCACCGGCTTCGCACCGGCGTATGGGTGTCCGTAGAGAAGACTGACTATATCCCACGACAGCATGGCACCGGCGATGGCAAGCGGTATCGCGGCAAATGCGATATAGCGTGTCGAGAGGAAAAACAACCGCCGCATTTTTGTTTCGTCACTGCTGCCGAAGTATCCGCTCATCGCCGGAAAAAGCACGCGCCAGAAGGTCGCGGGTAAAATGCTGGTGAATCTTTGCGCCACGTTGAATCCGAGATTGTAGTAGGCGATCTCGCAGGCATTGCAAAGTCTGCCGAGGAAAAAATTCTCGCTCTTGTCCCATACCACTTTGTCAACGAGTGTAATCGTCATGACACTTGAATTGTAACGGGCGATACGTTTGAGAAGACTCTTTTCCGGCGAAGGGCTGATCAGACTGAATTTCATTCCGACCTTGTTCAGAACTATCCAGTAGAAGAGTACGTTGACAAATGAGAATACGAGCATCACAACAAGCTGACCGGTGATTCCCGTATGCATCAGCAGTGCGATTATCTTTGCGGCGAAAGAAAGCGGGCTGATAAGTAGGCTTGCGACCGTGAAGTATCCGAACTTCTGTATTCCCTCGATGGTGGCTGACAGAACCGCGGTCACTGCGCCGGGCAGCAACCCGAGAAACGCAAGGAAAAAGAAGAACGATTCCTTCGGCGAGAAAAAGAAATCGGCAATCGGTGAAGCGAAGAAACATAAAACTACCGTAACGATCACAGATAGAAGAATTTCTATCCTCATGACAAATGCAACCACCCGACCTGCTTCGACGTGATTACCCGCACCGGTTTGTTCTGAAACGAATTTCGTTACGGCATGGATCAGACCAAGTCCGATGACCCACGAGAATACGCCAGTGACCCAGAGTGCCATGCTGAATATGCCGTAGTTTTCCGGACCGAGCTGACGGGCGACCCAAATCGAAATAACCCAGGTCATCGCCATCATGACGAGATTGTTGAACAGGTTGAATAGCGAATTACGGATCAGTCGCGAACCGTGATTATTCCCGCTCATTGATTATCCTTTGAACTGCCGGCAACACAGCCCCCGGAGATATTTCCTTCATACAGATCATTCCGTTTTCGCATGGTGTTTGAACTGCACCGG
>CAIOZP010000693.1 GCA_903862805.1 uncultured Fibrobacterota bacterium | reverse complement strand
GGCAAGCTTTTCGGCCCGAGAATTCGCTGCCTGACTTATCCGGCAATCCTTTCGGCCCGAGAATTCGCTGCCTGACTTATCCGGCAAGCTTTTCAGCCCGAGAATTCGCTGCCTGAAACATTCGGCAAGCCGTTCGGGTCGTGAATTCTTTGTCTGAAACATCTGGCAGGCCGGTCACGATGTGAATTATCCGCCAACAAGTTCTGGCGATTAATTCATGGCGAAAATGGGATCGGCCGGAGGAAAAACCCTCCGGCCGACCTCGTCATACAGCACACTTCAGGTTATTTACTGAATGACGATTCTGCCGACGCTGCTTATGCCGTCAACGGAATGCAATTTCACAAAATAGCAGCCAGATGCGAGATGGCCGAGTGAAATAGTCGTTGTTCCCGGAGCACACTTCGTTTGAATGACACTGCGACCCGCAGCGCTGACAAGACTAAGCGTCGTTTGCTTTGAAACCGGAGCGGCAAACATGACCTTGACTCCGGCGGCCGAAGCGAACGTGCGAATTGCGTTGGCTGTCACGCGGGGCGCGGCGGAAGTCGTGATATTCTTTACGGCGTTTGCTGTTGGATTCCACCAGTCGCCTGCTATGGCGAGCATACACAGCAGGTTGATTGCATCGCCGTAGGATTCGACATGGTTGGCCGGATCGGCCATGTATGTCCATCCGTTGTCGAGAAAGCTTTGGTACTTGGCGTCGATTGTTCCGGCAAGAGTGATCGGCGCGACAAACGCGAGTTCGCCCTGGTCGTTGCCCTGCGCTGAACCGGAGAGCGTGTATCCGGCATTGAACTGCGAAGGGTCGCCGCCTGTTGGAGATCCGGAGGCCCATGTCATGAGCTTGTCCATTGCGGCCTTGGCCTCGGCCGAGCCGTATTGCTGGAAAGCCATGGTCATACGCCAGGGATAACGGCAGCCGTTCCAATCGAACTGGTCGGCGTTGTTTTCGCCGGTTCCACCACCGGAAGGGTCTGGTGACAAGGGTATTCCGGTGCCGAAATCAGAAACGAGTCCGGTGGAACTCCCCGGCTTGCCGGAACCGGTCAGGTCGTTTATGTTGGAATAGATTTCCAATTCAACGCTGTCCCAAAGAGCGTCGCTGGTTGCGGCTTTGAATGCTCTCATGTGGTCAACCATCCAGTCGGAGGAACGGGTGTCTTCTCCGCTTGATGACCAGTCGCCGAGCTTTGTCCGGTAGGTTGTCGGATCGACAATCCCGTTGTCGCTTGCGGTGAACGCGGCAATCATGGTCTTGGCTTCGTCGAGGTAGGTTGTGGAGCTTCCCGCCGGACTTCCGCCCCACTGTTTGTCTGCAAGCAAGAGAGCATAAGCCATGTCGAGATCGCCGTCGGTCGCATCGTCGGTGTTACCGGAAAGAGTTCCGTTTTTAAGGGAGATCTTCCATGCTGTAAGTGCGCTGTTCTGGGTTGAGGGGAATCGCCTGCGAAGAGCATCGCATCCGTCGAAGTAGATTTTGGCGCTGTCGTCGTATCCGCCCATGAGCGCGAAAAGGATCATTGCATATCCATGCTGTTCCGAAACCGTTGCATCGGACGACGAAGCAGGATTACCCTGCGCATATACATAGTATTGCCCCGCAACATCGGCTTTTTTAAGGTAACTCTTTTTGTATGAATCGTATGCCGAAGCTATAGATGCGTCCATCGACGCCTGTCCGACCGAGGGTTTGATGCAGTTGGGCCAGTCGATCGATTGCGGAAACGGCCGCAATTCTCCGGTTGCAAAGACGGCTGCGCTGGCTCCAAGCAAGATCGACAACGATTTGAATAGTAAGCTTTTCATAACGTACCCTTCTTTGTAGCTTGAAAATATTATAGATCAATTTATACATTTTGCACGCGATACGCCACTGTTATTTAGGAAATTTGTGCGATTTGTAAATTTTAAGCGTTTGTATGCGGATAATACATTATACACATGAAAGACGTCCGGAGGTCTATGTGGCGGGCTGGAATATCATCCGTATTGCAATTCAGGAGTCGATTGTCGTGGCGATTTCGCATCGGCTTGCCGCACAAAAAACATTAAAAGAATAT
>CAIOZP010000692.1 GCA_903862805.1 uncultured Fibrobacterota bacterium | reverse complement strand
ATCGCTGTTTTTCTCAACCACCATTCTGGGGGTAAGGGGGAGTTATATCCGCAAAAATGACTTCCACTTGACAAATAGGGAAAACGCTAAGCTGTACTGTGGAAATCTGCTGATTTTGGGGTTCGTGAAATATGCGGGTTAATTGACAAAAAACCGTGTCACCTTTTGTCGGGAATGAGGAATAAGGGTTCAATACCTGCTCAAAGAAATTCAACCTGCTCACTTGAATATGCAGAATTCTACAAATCACTTAATTCAATTGATTTAAGAAAAGAAATTACCGGTACTTCGATTTGCCTTCGGCTCTGATCTCTTCGACAATCCGCAGATAGGAGCAGTATCTGAAATCCGAGAGTTCGCCGGTGTCGGCGGCGGCACGGACAGCGCAACCAGGCTCAGATTCATGCAGGCAGTCGGAGAATCGACAACGGCCGACAAAGGCTGCGAGGTCGGGAAAATGCGGCGCGGCATCTTCGGGGCCGAGTGGCGGTATTTTGACAAAAGAGAATCCCGGAGTATCGGCGATGAAACTTCCGGCATAAGGAACGAGCGTAGTGTGGGTCGTGGTATGCGCGCCTCTGCCGGTGTGTTTTGCGAGCTCACCAGTGCGGAATTCTGCGTCGGGGAAAAGTCGGGCCATGAGCGCGCTTTTGCCAACGCCGGACGCACCAGCGAAAGCAATCAATTTGCCCGAGCAATGCTCTGAAATTTTTTCTACATTAGCTCCGGTTTTAGCAGAGACACTCATACACTGGCATCCGATGGAATCGTAAACGCTAATCATGCCTGCAAGTTCTTCGCGATCTTCATCTTCAAGCAGATCGATCTTGTTGAAAACGATTGTGACCGGTATGTCCTGAAAGCTTGCACCGAAAAGAAAGCGGTCGATGAAGAACGGATCAACCGGCGGCGAGATTACTGTGGTGACCAGAACGATCCCGTCGATATTTGCAATTGAAGGTTGATCAAGCTGACTGTTGCGCTTGTGAAGTTTGCGAACAGCCCCAGTCGGAGGATCTGCCTCTGCATCGACAATCTCTACATCTACAATATCGCCGGCCAATATGCGCCCGTGGTTCCGCTTGGCGATACCCTTGACCGTGGCATTTACAAGAACATCTCCGACGGCGACAACAACGTAGTTTTTGCGCTCTTCAACTACACGCGCTGATTTTTCTATGCCTGACATATTGCCGATCGTCAAAACAACGGAAGGTTCCGGAGAATCGGCGAGTGCCAGACCTCCGCAAAAAGAAAGTGCATCGCGATGGAACCGGCAATGGCAAGCACAATAGCCGTGTGTCCAAGCCAAACCAAAACATTAGCCTGAAATGCGGCCCGCTTTCCTGTGCGGATTTTCGTATCACGCAGAACTTTCATTCCAGAATACGGAACCTGCCCGTGTTTACGGATGTTGTTGCCTACATTGATTAGATACAGCGACGGGAAAATAAAGAGCAGCAGAAATACGATTGATATGATCTCGCCTATAATAAAAGAAGTATGTAGGTCAAGTCTGCGAAAGGCTGAAATCATCTGTGGAAAAGCATACCGGAAGAACACAAACAGCACTGCAATTCCAATCAGATAAGCAGTGAGAATTCTGCGACGATATTGCGGATCGGCCTTCACTATTTCCTGATGCTGTTTTCCTTCAGACATGATTCTCCGAATTTTCAAGATTTGATAATCTACATCGTGTGCATTAAAAAACGGGTGTATGAAACAAAAAGGCCACCGGAAATACCGGCGGCCTTTGTAGTAAATCGGATACCGAATCAGCCGACGATTGCATCAACCGGACAAACCGCTGCACATGCACCACAGTCGGTGCACTTGCCGGCATCGATCGTATAGATCGGGCTGCCGTCGCTTATTGCATCCACCGGGCACTCCGGCTGACATGAACCACAGGCAAGGCATGCATCAGTAATCTTGTGCGCCATTTTCGCTCCTTATTAATGTTGATATTACCAAATCGCGTAATAAATAAGTTTCGCATAAGAGCGAGTCAAGGAATGCAATCATCATTTTTACTGAAGTGCAACCTGCTACGGCACATACTATGTCTGTCGATTTCCAATTCAGGCAAGCTATGTGGTCTGTTCGTCACACGAGGAACTTTCATTCCCCCCTTGCGCGCTCAGCCCTGAATCATTATTTTAGTGCCATGAATACGTTCATTAAAAAGGTTTTGCCCGTAATTGCGATTGTAGTAATCGTAGTGGTAACTGTCGTGCTTCTACTCAAGAGGACACGGGAGGCGGGCGCCTGATCTTTCTCTGAATGAGATAAAAAAATCAAGCCCGTTTCCCTCAAGGAGACGGGCTTTTTTGTTTTGCGGAAACCGGCCGATAACCGCAAAATTTGATTCGACTAAATGTAAAAGGTATTTTAACTGGCTCGGAGGTTTGTGTGAAGAAAAACGGTTCAGAAATTGTTGTTGACTCGCTGATTCAGGAAGGCGTTGACGTCCTTTTTGCATATCCGGGCGGCGTTGT
>CAIOZP010000691.1 GCA_903862805.1 uncultured Fibrobacterota bacterium | reverse complement strand
CATGCTGATAAACCTCGGAAAAATCCTGCGGGATCTTTTGTTGTCAATTTTCAAATGGATCGTTTTGGTGATTTTGGGTCGGTTCTACGACGACAGGCTGATTGTCATTCCTGCTTGAGGGGATCTGTTCAGCAAGCCCTACTTACCCTTCACAAATTCAACGCACCGCCACCACACCGGTTTCACTTGTTCAGATAGTTTTCATTCAGAGAATTAGAGATGTGCGGAGTCGAAAGGCTCCGCACTTTTTATATGAAAAACTCAGCCGAGTCTTCGAGTTCTCCGGCATTGACACTTGCGATCGCCGCATGTTTTTTCAGCCATTCAAGGACAGCAACTCTTCGTCCGGCCGGATCTTCGCCGGTGGTCCCGAGTTCGACAAAGCAGCGGGCGATCGTGCTGTCGGAATATCCGCCAGCGTAGGTTCCGCCGTTGTCTTCGACGAATTCGACGATGTCGCCGATCAGATTTTCGAGATCCTCGGCCGCGTTCAATGTCAGGTCGTATGCGGCGCCGTAAACCGTGAATTCACCGGCCCGAAGTTTTTTGCGAAGGCGTTTTTTCATGACAAATCTCCTTTGAAATTAGCGATTGGATTTTGCTGATCCCCATGCCGCCGCAAGATCCGAAACCGATTTCGGCTTCGGCGTTGGCGCAGATTTTTCTGGCGCACGCTGCGGTCGTTTTTCTTCGGGCTTGCGAGCTGCGACTGGTGCGGGCTTTTCACTCGCGCCTTTTTTCATAGTGAGAGCAATGCGTTTGAGCTGTTCATCAACTTCGAGCACCGTGACCGACACGATCTGTCCTGGCGTCACAACCTGATGCGGATCGCTCACGAACTTGTCGGCCAATTGCGAAATGTGAACAAGCCCGTCCTGATGCACACCGATGTCAACGAATGCGCCGAAGTTCGTCACGTTGGTGACTGTTCCTTCGAGCTTCATGCCGATTTTGAGATCTTTTATTTCCTTGACAGAGTCGGAAAATTTCGCGTACTTGAATTCGTCGCGCGGATCACGGCCTGGCTTCTCAAGTTCGGAAAGGATGTCTTCGATTGTGGGCAAGCCTATCTCTGCCGAAACGAGATTCATCTTGTCAATCGCCGAAAGTTTCTCGGCGTTGCCGACAAGATCCTTTACCGAGACATTCATGTTTTTTGCAAGTCCGTTGACAAACGCGTAACGCTCCGGATGAACCGATGAATTGTCGAGCGGATTCTCGGAATCGGGAACGCGAAGGAATCCGGCAGCCTGCTCGAATGTTTTAGCGCCCAGCCCTGTTACGTCGAGAAGCGATTTACGCGAGGAGAATTTTCCCTTGTCGTTGCGGTGCTTCACGATCGCCTCGGCCGTGCGCGTATTGAGTCCGGCCACGTAGCGCAGAAGTTCCGCCGAGGCCATGTTGAGATCGACGCCGACGCGGTTCACGCAGCTTTCGACAACCTCCTCAAGCGACTTGCGAAGTGATGCCTGATTGACATCGTGCTGCTACTGCCCGACTCCTATCGCCTTCGGATCAATCTTGACCAGCTCGGAAAGCGGATCTTGCAGGCGGCGACCGATCGACACCGCGCCACGAACGGTCACGTCCTGATCGGGGAACTCGCGCACCGCCACCTCCGATGCCGAATACACCGACGCACCGGCTTCGCTCACGACAACAACCAGCGGGCGACGATCCTCCGGCATGGTTTCGACCACTCTGCGCACGAACTCGTCGGTCTCGCGACTGGCAGTTCCGTTGCCTATTGCGACAAGCTTGGTTCCGTATTTTTCAAACAGTGCGAGAAGGACTTTTTCTGCATCTTTCTCGCGGCCGATGGTCGGATAGATAGCCACGAATTCCATAAGCTTGCCCGTATCGTCAAGTGCCACAACTTTGCAACCGGTTCTAAAGCCCGGATCAATGCCAAGCACAGCCTTGTGACCCGCGGGCGCGGCCATAAGAAGCGCGCGCAGGTTCGATCCGAAAACCGAGAAAGCTTCTATCTCGGCTTTCTCGCGAATATCTTTTCGCACTTCGGTTTCGGTTGCGGTGGAAAGCAGACGATCAAACGAATCGCTGACGGCGAGTTCAAGGTAATGCGCAGAAGCGCTCTTTGGATGCCTGACAAAACGGGAACGCAGAAAGTCGATCGCCTCGTCACGCGGAACTACAAGTTCGAGCCGCAGAACTTCTTCGCGTTCGCCACGGAACATGGCAAGTGCGCGATGTCCGGCCACATTTTTCACCGGCTCTTTGTGGTCGTAGTACATCTGGAACTTCGTTTTTTCTTCGGCGAACTCCTTGCGAACCGTGCTTTGCAAAGCGCCTTTGGCAAAAGCCAACTCGCGCAGATAACGGCGAACCTCGGCGTCATCGGAAATCTCTTCGGCGATAATATCGCAGGCTCCGGCAAGGGCTTTGGCTGGTGTATCAAAACCCAGTTCCTTCGATTTGTCATTGACAAATGCGACTGCCTCGGCTTCAAGATCTGCCGCTGGCTCATTGCACTCACGCAATCGCAGAGCAAGTTCGAAAAGACCGGCATCGGTGGCTTTCTTGCCACGGGTCACACGCTTCGGCTTGTATGGCAGATAGAGATCTTCAAGCTCGACTTTTGAAATTGTCTTCTCAAGTTTCGCGCGAAGTTAGTCCGTCATTTTTCCCTGTTCGACAATCGAGGAGATGATGGTTGCCCGACGATCTTCGAGTTCCTTGTAATAGTTGTACTGATGTTCAAGCTCTCGCAGAACCGTTTCGTCGAGGCTGCCGGTGTTTTCCTTACGGTAGCGCGCCACGAATGGAACGGTTGCCCCTTCGTCAAAAAGCGCCAAAGTATTGTCGACCTGAAATGGCTGAAGGCTGAGTTCCTTAGCCAGTTGTTCCTTGATATTCATTCAGTCTCCGGATGTTTGTTGCGCGGTAAAATATTCAAAGGGAGGTGGAGATGGCTGTGGTTTTTTCAAACAGAAACGGCAGGATAAGTCACCTATTCCTGCCGTCTGTCCGACCACCGTTATCAAGCTACTGTTATCGGATTTTTCCGGCGATCTCCTCGCAGAGTGCCGATGCATTTCCTGTTTTGTCATGGTGAAGGCTTTCTCGCATATCGGAAAGCGCAGCCTCACGGTTGCCCATGCGAAGCTCCATGCGACCACGCTCGAAACATGCGAGTGCGGCAAGCGCACCGGAGGGGTGCGAATCGAGGAGTTGCCCGTAAGTCACAACAGACTGCGCCGGATTGCCCAGCATCGTCCCCTGAATATTCGCAAGCATATACTGATATTCTGCACGGTCGCTGGAGGTGTGTTCGTGTTTGAGATTGACGGAAAGCGTTTTTGCCGCTTCTTTCGCATGACCCGAAAGACAGTAGGCCATTGCAAGACGCGCAACAGCTTCGCCCGACCACGAGCTGTTCGGGAATTCGTGCAGATACCGTTCGAGATCGGCGACAGCTCCGGCTTGATCGCCAGTGCACGATGCCTTCATGATGGCGCGTTCCCACAATGCGTTTTCGATCGTGGCTGGTTTTCCGCTGGAAATTATTTCGTCGAGGCTCGCAATCTTTGCCGTCGGATCGCCTTGGCCCTTCCAGCAATTCGGAAGATCGGCGGCGGCGGCAAGTCTTTCGGAGAACGGAACGGCTTCGCAAGTACGAAGCGAATCGAGAATTGCGATAGCATCGCGGTATTCGCCGGAGTTCATTTGAACAAGCGCCTCGACCCGTTCAGGCATCGGTGGCATGGTTGTGTTGATTCCGGCAAGTATAGTTGCGGTTTTTGCGGCGTTGAAGTTTGCCGCATTGCGCGAAGGAGCGACCTCGATTTTTGCAAGAACTGCTGGTTTGACAGCTACATTGAAAACGGTGTCGCATCCGCCTGACGAAATGCGAATCCGGTGCAAACCGGCAGACAGTCTTTCGACCATGGGCGATGTTCCTGCGGGACGGCTGTCGATAAATAACGAGGCGCCCTGAGAGCAGCAGAAATCAATCCAGCCTGAATCGGAAATACCGTTGGTGTTCACGGCCTGCGACAAAAGTGAAAGCTCATGTAAAGGCATGTCGCCGACGGCACTTGCAAGCGGACAGCTGAGATTCTTTCCGAAAGCCACAGCGTAATTCCCGCCGCTTACCATCTGATGCAGTGTGGTGTCGGTGATACCTGAGAATGCGACGCGTCCTTCGTGAACCGCCAGGCGCGTCATTCCCGATTTGTCAACGTGAACCGTAAAAACTGTTCCGACTATGCGGCAAACGGCCTGCGGTGTTTCGACAAGGAACGTCTGGTTCTTTGCCCGATGGCCGATTTCGCAGTGAATGGTTCCTTCGGAAAGGTAGAGGCAAACCCGGCGGCTGTCGGCCTGCTTGACAGTAATAGAAGTTGCAGGATCGAGAAGCACGGCGCTGTTTGCGTCTATATGGAAAGAGAATATTCCATCGGCTCCGGTTTTGAACATCGTTCCTTTTTGCAGATACGCCGTTTTGCCGATTCCGCCAATCAAAACTTTTCCTGAAGAAAGGATAGGATTTGACGCGAGCAAAGTTGCGGCAGAAAATTGCGGAATAAGCGAAACAAAAAGCATCGCCGCAACAACAGCCGCGCTTGACGCTGCGAGAATCCACGGAGCAAAAATCTGTTTGCTGATCCGGCGCGAAGGCGCAGCTTTCTCTTCATTGTCGAGGCGGTCGAAAAGAAGATTCTCGATACCAAGCCACTCAGCATCGGAGCGCGCCGGTGCGTCGGAATTAAATTCGCGAAGCAGCTCGGAAAGTTTTTTAACCGTCGAATCGGATGTCTGTTTTTCGTATCTATTTTTCATAATCATTTTCCGCTTACAT
>CAIOZP010000690.1 GCA_903862805.1 uncultured Fibrobacterota bacterium | reverse complement strand
GCTTAAGCTTTGACAATAAAAAGTTTGGAAAAATCCCCTGTCACCCTTATATTCGGGGCGAAGGGTTCATTGACCGTGTTTGTCGATCAAGGAGTTAGCAGATGCAATTGCCAAAGTCCCGCCGGCGCCAGAAGCTTCGTGAGAAGAAGTGTTTATATCCTGGTTGCGGGAAAGTCTTCTTCGGTATTCACATTTCAAAGTACTGCCCTGAGCACAGGCAGGATCGCTATCGCATCCGCAAGCGTACAAAGCCTGAAGATGTGAACATCAAGAACCAGACTATCAAACATGCCTACACCGAAGTCGTGACGATGGTTCTCGACTGCGCGCTGGAAGGCTGTGACAACCAGTTCGAAGTGAAAATCTATCCGCGCCAGTATGTTTATCCGAAATACTGTCCGGAACATCGCAACGAATACAAGCGTATTCGTCACCTGCAGAGCATCGGTCGTGAAGATCTCGTCGAAGAGATGAAGCGTGAAAGTGAAATGGGCGATGTCAGCGAGCTTCTCGAAGAAATGGACGGCGAGGGCGAAGGTTTTGAAGAAGCCGAAGGCGCAGTCTAAAATCTCCGGTTTTTAGTTGATAAGGGCTGTCTCAAAACGAGGCAGCCTTTTTTTATGTGTTGACCAGACCTCACCCCTTGGTCTTCTCTCCTTCTCTGAAGGAGAAGGGGCAGGGGATGAGGTCAGACCGTCAAGAACAGGGTAAACCTCGTCAAAAACGCACTCCAGATCGCAAAGGACGTGGAAAAAACTGTCGTGAGCGTGGTAAACTTCGCAAGAATGCCCGCATGGAAACATAATCAGAACCCATGTGTATAAATATCTCCGAACATACCGCCGCACTTGTCGAAGAGTATTTCAACCTTGATGAAAGAGAACCCCGACATGTCAAAGGAATCGGCGAAATTAAGATGTGGTACGTGGATAAGCGTCGGTAGTCGGTGATAGAAACCGTATCGTTCGCTTACGGTTCAGTAAGCACTGGTTTTACGTAGTCATGAATTCTGGCTGAAATTTGCTTATGATTAGCAAAGCGTATATCACATTTACAGAGCATTAATACACGGCTTACTGTTTGTATCGATCTAATATTCATATTCCTTCAGGAAGGGGAAGTTTATGAAAATGCGATTCGGTGGCGTTTGTGCCGCAACTCTGTTTCTTGCTGTCTCGCTTGTGCGACTTCAGCACCGGTGCTTAACAAGTCATGTGAAGTAAAACAACCGGATGGAAGCACCGTAACGGTTCTTGTCTCCGGTGATGAATACTATCAGCGAGTAGAATCCCCCGACGGGAAAACCCTGACCAGAAATAGCGAAGGTTGGATTTGCTATGCCACACTGAATGGCGACAGTTCGGATTTCATTCCGGGAGAAACCTATACCGGTGCGAAGGCTTTTCACGGCACCCTTGATTCGCACATGGACATCAGAGGTGATGTGATATTCAAAAAGAGAATGGACAAGCGCGCACTTCTCGAACGGAACGCTCCCTCAAATCACGGAGTAAATCCGGCTCCGAGCTGGACTAATCCGGTCGGAAATGTCAAGGCCCTGACAATTATGATTGATTTCCCCGACCGCGCCGGAACCATTGCAAAATCCGAGGTTGACAGTTTTCTCAATGGCTCAAATTACACCAACAACGGAAACGTCAGCTCTGTCCGCAAATGGTTCGCCGATGTTTCCAATCAAAACCTCGATTATTTCAATGTTTCCTACGGATACTACAGAGCACAAAATCCTTTCTCATATTACGACGACAACAGTATTTCTTACGGAACACGGGCCTCACAGCTCGCAGGCGAAGCTCTCAATGCAATGCAGACTGCCGGCTTTGACTTTTCGCAGCTTACGTCAATTGGCGGAACGGTTCCTTTGAACATTGTGTATGCCGGATCTCGGACGTCTGTCTGGGCGGAGGGTTTATGGCCGCATAAAGGTAGCCTAAATGTGACGGTTGGCGGTAAAACATTCCTGTACTATCAGATTACCGACATGGGCAGCGGCCTTGAGCTTGGCACATTTGTCCACGAAAACGGACATATGCTTTGCGGATATCCAGATCTTTATCCATACAGCAGCGGTCCTAATCAGTGGGTTAGAGATTATTGCACAATGGGATACGGATCTATGAATGATATGACAAATCCGGTTCCGTACAACCCGTACTTTCGCAAAAAGAGCGGCTGGCTGACACCGACCGACCTGAGCGGCCAAACAAACAAAACCATTACTGCACATCCGAGTGATATCGGTGATGTCACTGTATTCAACCGGAGTGGCGGTCCCTGCGAAGAGTCATATTACATTGACGCACGATCAAACACCGGACGCAGTTCGCACTTTCCAACAAGCGGACTTCTTGTCTGGCACTCTTACGAGAACGGCGACAATGCAAATTCCACAACGACTCCAATCATTCAGGTTGTCGAAGCCGACAACAACAACACCTGCTTTGAATCTGGCGATTTCTTCGTGAACAAAAGCGGTGCTTTTCTTTCATCTTCAACTTCGCCGAATTCCAACTGGCTTGATGGCTCATCGTCGGGCATTGATCTTCGCAAAGTCAGCGCCTACGGATCAACCATGACCTACGATCTCGGCATTGGCGGAGTGGTTGTTCCCGATAGCTTTACACTTACGATCACAACGGCAAACGGAACCGTGACGAAGAATCCGAATCTTGCGAAGTACGCCAGCGGAACTGTCGTCCAGTTGAGCGCAATGGCAAACACCGGATACAGCTTCACATCGTGGAGCGGCGCTGCTTCCGGTGGCACCAATCCGGTTAATGTCACAATGGACGCAAACAAATCTGTCACTGCGACGTTTACGCAAAACGCTGTTGTTGACACGACCAATCCAAGCGAAAACCTCGCGGGTGTTTTTACCGCATGGGAAGCGGGCGTTGATGGCGGCCCCGGGTCGTCTGCCACGCTCACGCAGGAAACCAACGGCATCTCCAGCGCGATGCAAACCGGAGCCGCCGATTCGTCATGGTCAAGCATTACGGTCAGCTTCGATACCACTATGGCCGGTGGCAAATGGCTGCTTGTTTCGTATTCGTCAGATAAGCCGGTTCTTGTTTCTCTCGATCAAACAGGATTGGCCGATTCCGGTGCCTCTTACGAGGTTCAGCTTCCGGCCTCCTCCGATACAATTGTTTGCATCAGAATCGACACTGCGACTTTCCATCAGCCCGATTGGGTAGGCGCCAAAACGGCTATGAACCTTGCAGAAGTCCGAAGCATTTCGATCTCTCCGGCGACGGCTTCGGCGGCTACGAATCTCACCATCACAAGAATGGTTGTTTTCGGAACTGGCTCGCTTTTCAACGTGGTCGCGACCAAACAACGCATAGCTTCGACGATCAGGCCCGGTGTCAACTTCGCTGGCGGATTGTTCCATGTAACCGTGCCCTCAAGCGGCCTGTGGCATCTGTCAATCTTCCGCCCCGATGGGAAACTGGTATCTTCACAGCTTCCGTCAGAGTGCCGGAACGCAGACGATCTCTGCGCCGATCGCCGCCGGTGTTTACCTTGCAAGGCTCAGCGGCTGCGGAACGAAATTTGTGAGCAGGATCATCACACGATGATTCTCTTTCTGTAAAGCGATAAAACAAGAACGGCCTCCGGAGATTCCGGAGGCCGTTCTTGTTTCGCCCTGCAAAAATTACGAATTGATTTTCTGAAGAAGACGTCCGCGCAATTTGAGAATCGCCTTAGAATGTATTTGGCTTACCCGTGATTCCGATATGTCAAGAACCACACCGATTTCTTTGAGGGTAAGTTCTTCGAAGTGATAAAGCGCAACCACGAGTTTTTCTTTTTCGGGCAGTGATGAAATCGTGTCTTTGAGAATCTCTTTCACTTCCTGAAAGCCGAGCGACTTGAGCGGATTGTCGGAACCGGGATCTTCGATCGTATCGATCAGTCGGATTTCTTTCGCATCGGAACCGCGATCCGGCATTGCTTCTTCAAGCGAAATGATTGTCGTTGGAGCTACGTCGGAAAGCATTTTTTCGTATTCATCGACGGTAATGTTCAGCTCTTCACAGACTTCGTCGTCATAAGGCGGACGGCCGAGACTGTTTTCGAGTCGCGTAAACACACGCTGAAGATCACGCGACTTTTGTCTTACCGACCGTGGCACCCAATCAAGGGCACGAAGCTCGTCGAGAATCGCTCCACGAACCTTGTGTCCTGCATAAGTTTCAAATTTGAATCCGCGGGAAGGATCGAATGTTTCGACTGCTTTGATAAGGCCAAGGATTCCTGCGCTTGTGAGGTCGTTACGGTCCACCGACGAGGGCAGGCTGACCGCAATTCGCGCCGTGATATACTTCACGAGCGGCGCATACTCTATCAGTATCTTGTCTTTTGCTATCTTGGAACCGGACTCGCGGTAGTCCTTCCAAAGCAACTCAAGATTAGCCATCGGCTGACGATCCTGCAGGAAAAATATCGTAACTCATCGACTGTTTTGAATATAATACAAGGGCGCATTTGTAAATCATTTTTTGAACCCGTCGGGATTG
>CAIOZP010000689.1 GCA_903862805.1 uncultured Fibrobacterota bacterium | reverse complement strand
TGAACCTTTTCCAGTCCGGCTTTACCCAGTTTTGCCCGCTGTTCAACATCCTGGGTAAAATGGGAGTACCGCGCTTCCCGGCACACCCGCGCAAACAATCCTGACAGATAGATTGTGAGGTACACAAGAATGCAGCCCGAACAACTTCTGAAACGTATGAATTCACAACGACCGCCAATTGTCATTGATGTCCGCACCGGTTTTGAATTCAAGAGGGGACATATTCCCGGCGCAATTCACGCGCCAACCTGGAAAATACTTTTGCGGCTCGACAAAATCCCTTCCGACAGCAATTCAGAGTTGGTATTAACCTGCGAACTTGGGCCGCGAGCCCGGATTGTCAAGAGCTTGCTTGGCGCTTTCGGCTATCGGAACGTGACGCTGCTCGAAGGGCATATGTCCCGGTGGCGACAGGCCGGACATCCCCTAAAATCCTAGAAAACCGGACTATTACCGAGTGTCGCAGTCACAAAAATGAGAGGAGATAATTATGCTTCTACGTATTATAACCATTTTAATCGCAGCTTTTCTGACACTGTCCGGTAGCGCTTTCGCGGGGGGAGTAACAGCCCCCGTCAGTACACCGGAACTAAAGCAGACTATCGGCGCTAACGGAAAATCTACACTCGTATTTTTCCAGAATCCCAATGGAAACCCATGTAAAATGCAGAAAACGATTCTGGACAAGTTGTATAGTGATCGAAAAGGAAACTTTAATATTGCTCCGGTAAGCACAACAAAGCAGGAGGATCAGAAGGCATTCTACGATTATGGAATTCGCAGTCTTCCGTCACTCGTGCTTGTTGATAAGACGGGCAGAATTGCCCAGGTATTTGCCCCCGGTATTCAGAGTATTGAAACACTGACATCAGCATTGAACGGGCTGAAATAATGGACATAAGCATTGTAAGCATTGCCATGGCAATCGGCGCCGGACTGGCAAGTGTTCTCTCTCCCTGTGTGTTGCCGGTTATTCCGATCATCATGGCGGGCGCGGAACGCGATGACCGTCTCCGCCCCTTGATTATTGTGATCGGCCTCGCAATCTCATTCATGGTAATGGGAGCAATCTCATCGCTCTTCGGGGCGCTGCTGATCGGTAAAACCCGGTACATAGAGATTGCAGGCGCCGGAATAATTATTCTAATGGGATTGATGGTCATGTTAGACCTGAGCATCTTCAAGCGTTTCTACCAGCTTTCCAATATTCGGGTCAACGGTGAAGGGCGCATCGGTGGTCTGATACTCGGGATAGCACTTGGTGTCATCTGGGTTCCCTGTGTTGGACCGTTTCTTTCAACCATACTCACCATGGTCGCGACCAGCGGCCAGTTGACAACCGGAATCATACTGCTCGGGTTTTACTCCCTCGGCCTGGCACTACCGATGCTGATAGTCGGTTATTCATCGCAATTTCTACAGAACAAAATCAAGCGCGTGCTGAAACACGAGTCGACGCTACGCTATGTTACCGGCGGTATACTTGTAGCGTTCGGCTTCTACTCCATAGTTATCGGAAATTTTGCGTATTGAGTGATTCTACAGAGTCTACCCGAACATCTCAACAAGTTCGGAGACAAAATCTCTTAGCGACATATTTGCGGGGTAATTTTTGCTCACAATGAGTGTTCGATGATGGTTATGACTGAATCCGGCAACACGGTGTTCCCTGAGGCTCCCCTGTCGGAGCTGCAGCTCGACAAGTGATCGTGATACAAAGGTAGTCCCGTTACCCTCGGAAACCGTGTTAATAATAAAGTGCAGATCGTCACAAATAATGGTTCTGGCAAATTCGGTACAACACCTGCCATGGTTTTTCAGATTGTGTACGAGTAATTTGTTTGAGCAACACCCCTCCTTCCTGATGTACAGATCGTACGAAGTCAGTTGGTCAATTGTTACCTCTTGATCCTCAATCCCGAGCAGCGGTGACGTCACAAAAAGCAACTCGTCATCTGGCAGTTTGAATGTATCGAACTCATGAAGGTCGTAACTTTCGAAGTGCTCGATCACCCCAGCCTGGTAAATTCCTTCTCGCAGACCTTCAACAACCGTGTCAGGTAATTCGAAAGAAAATATCAGTTCAGACGTACCGGAATGAAGCAACAAGAAATGTTTCATCAGTTCAGGCAGATAAGCAATTCCAAAGGCAGGAGTGC
>CAIOZP010000688.1 GCA_903862805.1 uncultured Fibrobacterota bacterium | reverse complement strand
GCTTCACGGAAGAATCGGCTATGTAACGCCCGCGCAAATCGGCATCGTGGGGAAGACAAAGCAATTTTGAAACTTCGAACAGAGCGCCTTGCTAACGCTCGAGTATTGCGGTTGGGAAAGAACCGATCAACGGAGGGGGAGAACCCCATCAAGGTTGAGGAAGAGGTTCTATGCTTGACTTGAGATTATATTGATTGGGAAACGGAGATTAATCAAAAAGCGCGCCGGGAGCCTGAATAGTAGCCAAAATTTTTTAGAAAAGGATCGCGACAGGTGCCGATCCTTTTCTAAACCCAATTGGATAGCCTACAAACTTTTCATCGAAATATCTCCATCTTCGATTGCAAAACGCTGAGAGAATTGGCTGTGTGAAATACGTTTGCGACATTCGCTGATTACCACATGCACTTCGGGAATTATCTGGCCGGTAATATCGACCGAAAGCGTATGTATATCAGGTGCAATTGCGAGAGCTGCGACTCGCGAAAGATCCTTTTCTATTTTTGAATTCATCTCGATCAACTCTTTGAGCTTGAGAAGTTCCTTTTTCATGATTTCACGTCTGGCGTCCGACATTGCACGAAATTTTTCAGGAAGTTTAGCATCTGAAAAATTCAACCCGATTTTCATTTGCAAATCGGAAATCTGTTTTTTGACAGCCGGTGAAACTCGGCGAAGTTCAACGAGTTTATCGTAGAATGAAGGATCGACACCGCAGAGGATCATTGTCTGTGCCGAAGATGAACCGGCTGAGTGAAGCTTCATCGATCCGAAGCTTGAAACATAGCCGCCAACAACTGCACCTCGTTCACGTGATGTCAGTCCATCGCCTGTCACAGTAATTTCGCCACCGGCGAATACTTCACTTTGATAACAATATTCTTTTATTAACAGATTACCCGCGACCCTGACTTTGGTGTTCTGCAAAAAACCTATTTCGGCATCTCCGCCGACCTTGACTCCGGTGTTTTCACCGAATATTCCTTTCTTTACAAAAAGAGAATTTTTGCAATCGATTAAAACGCGATCTTCGATCATCTCCAACACTTTGAGATTTCCGCCGCAATCGATGCTGTAACCTGAACGGATACAACCTTTGACCAATACATCGCCGCTGAATTTAATGTTGCCGGTATGTGCATCGACGTTGCCGTTGACGACAAGCTCGGTTGAAATGCCTGCGTAGTTTTCTTCAACCGAGATAATGCCAGTCGCAGCAGCGATGAACTTTATGCGATCGCCTTCTATAAGACGTTCGATATTCGGCCCGCATGAAAATGCGACGCGTCTTACGTCGCCAACACGAATTATTTCACCGGAAACATCTATGCCTGGTTTGGGAATGACTGCCGGATATTCGATCGCGAGAAGTGTTCCCTTGGCAACTTCTCTGAACCTAAATGATTCCTTGAAATCAATTTTGGAATCACTTTCCGCAAGCTTTTCGTGATCGTCTTTGCAATACATGACGACACGGCCGTCGCGGCCCTGAAGAGGCGGCACTCCTTTGCGGAACAGTTGACTCTGGCTTGTTGTTCCCTTTGTTGAGAATTCGATATCGCATTTGTCAATCCTGATTGCGAGCGATGCTGCCGCACCAGCTTCGGAACCGGAGGAACGTGCGATTTTGTCGGCAAGGATTTCGTGCCCATGTCGCAACGGGAGAAGAATCACATACATCTCAAGTCGATCTTCTGAAATCCTGAATGGTGATGCGATATCAAGTTTACCGTGCGGTGTGATAACAACGTAGCCTGTGAGTTTTGCTATGTATTCGTATCCCTCGGCCGTAGATTTTTCAATGACATTTTCCGCCGGAAATAACACCGGTCCCGGCTTTGGATATTTGAAATTTTCACCTCGGACATCATTCACCGAAATGCCAAATTCCATTGACATGAATGTGTCACCTACGGAGACAAATATGCCACCGGATGTTTCAACGCTGAGGTGATCTTTAACAATACTGAAATGCGATGAAAGATCCTGTCTCATTTTGTCAAGCTCTGACAAATCAAACCATGCACCTGAGCCCAAACGGAATTTCGGCGAAGGCTTCTGCGCCGTTGCAATTATTGTATTGAAAACAGGTGTACCGGTTCGTTTTGCCTGCGCTAAAGCCGCTATGATGGTTGGCCAGTCGACATGCTTACATACACGATTGCGATCAACAGTTCTGCGAATTTCCAGCTCGGAAAATTCCGGATGAATTACCGGAATCGTCGCGCTCATGAAATCGGCTGCAATATCTATCACAATCTGTTCGGGCATTTTCAGAGCAACTCGTCGATCATTAAATCAATTCGGCTCAGTAAACCAGGAGCGTCTTTTAGTGCCCTGTCATGGAATAGCGCGATGGAAATTATCGGAACGAAAGCTCTTGCAATCTCGTGATTGTCTGCCGAGTTGCCACCAAGAGCGAGTTCACCAAGAATGATTCCCGACTTGACACATGGGAACAATTCGGTAGAATTCAGACCAAGATCCCCATATATCTGATCTGCATCATTTCTTATTGCCGCCTTGTCAATGCGTCCGATCTGTTTGATGGCATTAACTGATTCGTCAAGGACGATAGAAATATCGCGACCTTCTGCAATCATTTCGAGAAGAGAATTCTGAGCGTTGATCAGCTCTGTACGGCGCTTCACGAGGGCTTCGAGATTTTCATTGAGATCGCGCAGCTCTTCATTTTTGTTTTTCAGATCGACCAGAAGCTGGCGGCGTTCCTCGCTGCAACGATAAAGACCGAGTGCGTTATTCATCGTCACACGCATGTCGTCAACGTTCCATGGCTTGGCAATGAAACGCCAAATACCGTCGGTGTTGATTGCCTCAAGTACATCGCCCATGTCGGCTTGCCCCGACAGAACAATTCGTACCGAATCTGGAACAATCTCACGGGATCGCCGAAGGAATTCTACACCGTCCATAACCGGCATCCGCATGTCGGAAACGATCACATCCACAGGTGTTTTACGCAAAAGGGCCAAAGCCTCTTCACCGCTTCCGGCGTAAAACTGTTCGTAGGATTCATCGATAAGCATGCGTCTGATCGATGAAAGAACATTGGGCTCATCATCGACAAACAGGATTGATCCGCCGTCTGCGCCTGTAGTGCAGCTTTCATTGGTTTTCATTTTTAAGTCCGTTCATTTGAGTATTCCATCTGAAGAATTTTCGAGAATTGTTTCCTTGGATGTTTCAAGTATTTCGTTCAATGACTCAATATCGTTTTTGAGGTGAGAAGGAAGTTCCGGCGAAAGTTCCATATCAAAACCCTCTGCTTGACGCCATGCAAATGAGTCAGCAAGACTGATCATGGCCATGACATCTTGAGACATTATTCCGGCCTGAGACGGCGTATAACGGAATCTCGCTGCCTCGACAATATGTGCAGGAAGCATCCACCAGTCAAGCAAGCGGGAGCCGGCCTCGGCGTGATTGAATCCAAATACCTTTTTTTCTTCCGACATAAGAAATTCGGGCCCGGTTTTAGCTGAGTTCAACAGAAGTTCTTCATATTTGGTACCATAAACCTTCAGCATGATCATTCGACCGATATCGACAAGTATTCCTGCAACTGCAAATGATTCAGGGACCTTGCGGCCGAATATTCTTTTGTAAAGCACCGAAAGAGCGGTGTTGGTGATATGAGTGTGTTTAACAAGCATTTTCAATGCGTTTACATGCGCGAAATTTGCCGGAACCGACCGTATGACTTCCGAGATCAGAACAAGATTCTTCACTGTATCGAGTCCAAGATATACCAATGCCTGTTTCATATCTGAAATAGAAATCCCGTAAAGCGACGAATTGACAAGATGCAAAATCCGTGCTGTAAGATCGGGTTGCCCTTCAAATATTTTTGCAATGTCAGCGACGGGTTTTTCTTCGTTGATGAAGCGAAGAAAGAGGCGATAAGTCTCCGGAAAAACCTGCACGCTGCCGGCCGACTCCATTATAGCCGACATCGATGGAGACCTGAGGAAACTGTAGAGCTCTATCAGATGGCTGATGATGGCAACAAGTCCTTCGTTGTCCCATGGCTTCATAATGTAGAGCTGAGCGACTCCGGTCGAAACCATTTTCACCATTGTAGTTTTGTCGCCAAGAGCCGACAGCACGACACGTATTGTGCCAGGGTAGATTGCTGAAATTTCCGACATAAGATCCATGCCGTCCATAGGCTTCATGCGCACGTCGGCACAGATCAGATCAATCTTTATTTTTGACATGAGCGCAAGAGCTTCGGCTCCGGACGATGCCGTTGATACACTAAAATTTGTGAATAGAAAAGTTCGCTCAAGCGCCTTCAGTACCATCGGATCATCATCAACAAAAAGAATATTTCCACCACTCATTATATTGCACTGACTCTCGGTAACTTTATTGTGAACGTTGTTCCGCATTCCGGTTCGCTTGAGACAAGAAGCTGGCCACCATGTTTTTCAACAATTATTTGGTAGGAAATCGAAAGCCCCAGCCCTGTACCGATACCGACTTCCTTGGTTGTGAAGAACGGATCAAATATCCGAGGCAGAACATCGGTAGGAATACCTGGCCCGTCATCTGAAATTTCCACAGTTACCCATTCTTTGTCTCGCATCGTTTTTATGTTTATGCTTCCTTTGTCGGTTCGCTTTTGTTCGCGAATAGCCTGAACCGCGTTGATAACGATGTTGAGGATAACCTGATTGATCTCACCTCTGACACATTCTACCGTGCCGATGTCCCCAAATTCGGTTTTTATATCGGCAAAATATTTTGTCTCATTTCGTGAGATGATAAGTGCGCTTCTGATGCCTTCGTTGATGTCGGCTGAAACCGTTTCACTGGTTTCCATTTCCTCGCGGGAAAATTTTTTCATATTGCTGACGATGTCTGAAATTCGTTCGAGACCTTCAAGATTCTCCATTAGTAGGTTGTCGATGTCTTCGAGAATGAAATCCAGCTTGAGCTCTTTTTCGCGTCTGTCAATAAGCTCTCTGAGAGTACCGCTGCGGTGCATCAATAGAATTTCCTTCATGCGGCTGACATAGCTTGTTAGAGTAGTGTTGTTGCTTGAGACGAATCCGACAGGGTTGTTTATTTCGTGAGCAATACCAGCAGACATTCTTCCGACAGATGCGAGCTTTTCGACTTGAACAAGCTGAACCTGTGATTTTCGAAGCGAGGCTATTTCTGTGTTGAGATTGCGGTTCTCCGATATGAGCCGTTCGAGTTCTCCGATATGTTCATTCCCTATT
>CAIOZP010000687.1 GCA_903862805.1 uncultured Fibrobacterota bacterium | reverse complement strand
GATCTGCCGGGCTACGGTTACGCGACCGCCTCGCATACCGAGAAGGATCGCTGGTCGAAACTCATCGAAGACTATTGCACAAACCGCGAGCAGCTTCGCGGAATTATTTGGTTGCTCGACATCAGGCACCCAGGAATGAAAGCGGATCTTGCGGCAGGCGAGTGGCTTGCGAGGCTTGGCAAGCCGGTGCTGCCGGTTCTGACCAAGGCCGACAAACTGACAAAAAACGAGACGGCCAAATCGATCCGCGAGTACAAACAAATCTTCGGCTTTGAAGAAATTCCATTCTGCTACACCATCGAAAAACATTCGAGCCGTGAAGCCTTTCTTGCGCATTTCATCGAATGGCGCGACAGCCTTTCAGAGGAAGCCGATGTCTAATTTCGCAAATGTTTTCATAAGACATTTGGGCAAGAAAACGATCCATTCCTTCGGAACGCTCGGTGGGATCGTCGGGCTTTATCTCGATACACTTGCTGGCTTTCTTTCGAAGCGTGGACGGCGCAGTATTTCGTCGAAGCAGATCATCGACCAGCTTCTCTTCACCGGTGTTGACGCGTTGTTTCCAGTTGGACTAATCGCTTTTTCCTGCGGGATGATCATTGCGATTCAGGCAACAACCAGTATGCCGCAGTTTGGAGTCGGCGACTATTTCGGCAAGGTCATGGTGATCGCACTCGTGCGCGAACTTGGGCCGTTTTTCACTTCGCTTGTCGTTATCGGCCGCTCCGGAGCCGCATTAGCCGCGTATATTGGCAACATGAAAGTCACAAAGGAAATAGCGTCGCTCGAATCGATGGGCATCGACTTCATTCATTTCCAGATCATGCCGACGTTCGCCGGAATGGTTCTCTCGATGTTCTGCCTCAATCTCTATTTCGATCTGGTTGGTGTACTCGGCGGACTTGCCGTTGCTGATTCGATCGCAGGCGAGTCGTTCATATCGAGTGTCCAGAACGTGCTCAACGCGCTTTACTTCCGCGACATAATTTCGTCGATGCTGAAAAGCGTTTTCTTCGGGTCTGTCATTGCAATCATAAGCTGCTACCACGGTCTTTTGGTTGACAACATAAGAATGGTTCCGCGCGCAGTTTTCCGCACGGTCGTTGGTGCTTTGGGCACCACGATTCTCGTCAACATGATCGCAACGGTGCTGTTCTATGTCGTTCTCTCTTGAAGCCACAAACATCGCTTTCGGCTATGCCGGAATTCCGCTTTTTCGGCGGATCAACTTCAGCGTACCTGCCGGATCTCTGCTGATGATCACCGGTCGTTCCGGTTGCGGCAAGAGTACGCTGCTCGAAATCTGCGCAGGACTTAAGCATTCCGCCGAAGGCCATGTCTGCTGGAATGGCGTTGATATATCGGAACTGTCGCGAGGCTCCATGCTGAAATTTCGATGCCGCACCGGATATGTGTTCCAGCAGCATGCGCTCATCAGCAATTTCACGGTGGCCGGAAACATCGGACTTCCGCTTAAATATCACGAACGATTCGAAGGCGAAGAGCTTGCCAAACGTGTGTCAGATCACATGGCGATCTTCGGCATACTTCATCTGGCAGACAAGCGTCCCGAAGAACTGTCGGTGGGGCAGGCGAGGCTTGTCTCGATCGCGCGCGCCTTCGTGATGAGTCCGCATGTCGTGTTCATGGATGAACCTCTGTCGGGGCTCGATCCACACACTGCCGAAACGGTTTCGTCTGTTCTTGCAAAGGCGAAGTCTTTCGGCAATGTGACCATGCTTATCGTGAGCCACGAACCGGCGCTTATAAAATCTCTCGACAGCAATGTGCTTCTTGTGGAAAACGGAACTGCGGCGATGCACCATTCATCCGAGATCGGAAGCGGATCAGGCGGACTCGCCGATTACTTCCGGTCAGGATACTGATTCAGGCGGAGGCGAAAATGAATTCGGCAAATCAGACAAAAGAACAGGTCAAGGCGAAAGCCGATCCTTTTTACTACCGGCACCGCGAGACGATCGTCGGGCTGTTCGTGGCGGTTCCTCTTATCATCATTCCCTTGCTCTGTATATTCCTTCTTGTCAAGACGGAATTCTGGGAACGCTACGAGCCGCTTCATCTCAAATGTAAAGAAAGTACGGGACTCGCGCCTGGTTCAAACGTTTACATCCTCGGCGCACTGGCCGGTCATGTCGATAATGTCTATATCACCAACGAAGGCTTCCTCGACATCAAGATAAAGGTGAAACGCAAGTACAGTCACCTCGTGCATAAAGACAGTCAGGCGAAAATCGGGCAGAAGAATTTCGTGATGGAATGGCGCGTTGACATTCTACCCGGAAGCGATTTCTATCCACCGATCGCCGACAACGACACGATCCTCGCAACGGTTCCTGTCCGCATGGAAGATATGGCCGAGAAGCTCATTCCCATTGTCGAACCTATATCTGAAATAGCAACACACATGTCCAATGGCGACGGAATTCTGCGCTACCTGCTTGGCCGCGACACGATCGACCGGCAGCTTTCGATGATGCTTGAAACCGGAAACAAAGCGCTCGGATCAACCGGTGCAATAATCGCACGTGTCAATAAAACTCTTGGCAAGGCCGATAAAATGATCGCCGACTTTGACGAGTTTGGCCATCACGGGACATCTACGATAGACTCCTTCATGGTTCTCAGCCACAGGGCCGATACGCTCGTGTGGAATCTCGATTCACTCGCGTTCTCGCTCGATTCTGTTTCGCACAACCTGAACACAGTTCCGCCAGAAATCAATTCGACAATGGTCGCAGTGAAAAAAGATGTCGTGGATGCAGAGCTACTTCTGCACGGACTTCAAAAACACTGGCTGCTAAGACGATCGATAAGAAAAGCGCAGTTGGAAGCGGACAGCACTAAGAAATAAGTATAAGACAGCGCGGATAATTCCATTTTCTGATTTCAT
>CAIOZP010000686.1 GCA_903862805.1 uncultured Fibrobacterota bacterium | reverse complement strand
GGCTCAGATCCGTGCGGCTCTTTGCGAACTGAACAGACGCTTTATGCAGGAGCAGCCGACGATTCCGCTCATGTATCGCCCTGAAGAATTCTATGAATTCAGCGAGAAACATTGGACGAATTTCCCCACTGCAAAGAATCCTTATGCGCCACCTCACATTCCATGTGGCGGTGCAGGGACACAGACGCTCTGGAAAATCAAACCGGTAAGTGGGGGTAAATAATGTTTAAACACCATCCGACGCTGAAGTTCATTTGGGACAGAGGAATCTGGTATGTCCTGACATTTCTTGTCGCTATAACAATCAACTTCTTTCTGCCACGTTTCGGCTCCGATCCGATTGAGCTGATCATGAGCAAGCAGAAGGGACTCAACAGCGAGCAGGCCCGCGAAAAGAAAGCCTCATACATGAGGGAATTCGGTTTGGTCGAAGTCCTCACGACTGCGACCACCGAAGACGGTGGAATGCTTATGGCTCCCGATGGTTCGCCTGTCACATTTGAACAGCTCAAGGCGAAAAATCTTCTTACTGTCAATGAAAGGAAAACCTTCTGGATTTCCGGCGTGACAGTAACAGATCCGCTTGCCCTTAAGCTTTCATTGCTGAAGATCATTGCGAATGGCAAAAAAATCAATGGTTTCGATCCGACTGATTCGAGCGTGATCAACCCGGAAACATTTGCCGAATCAATCAAGGATGCCCTCACTCTCGACGAGATAAAGAGCCTCGCCGGTATTACCTTCAAGACAAATTCCAAATTAGTTTACAGCCTCAAGGCTGATGAACTTAGCAAGGCATTTGGCGGTCCGGTAACCATGGTCAATGGCGAAGAAGCCAATGTGGTCAAGCAGAACGGTGCTCTTAAATTCTTTGACAATGGCGATGAAAATGTTGCACCTGCTCTAATCAAGCAAGGCACTGCGATCGACAGTCAGGCTGTCAATATCACAGTAAAGGAACAGGTTCAGTATGCCCTCGAAAAGACAAGTAAGGGTGTTACCTTAAGCCCGATCCGTTCGCCACTTGTAAAGCAATATCTGCTCTACATGATGATGACACTCAGAGGTGATCTCGGAACGTCCTTCGTGAAATACCCAGAGAAGGTCAACACGCTTGTGATGCAGACGCTCGGTTGGTCGATCGGGCTTCAGCTGCCGTCGATTGTAATCGGATGGTTCATCGGAAATCTGCTTGGAGCATTGGCGGCATACAAACGCGGACTTTTCGACAAGGTGCTTTTCCCTGTCGCACTGTTCCTTAATTCGTTCCCGTTCTTTGCATTCGGCATGATCCTGATCTACGTTTTCGCCGGAATACTTCCGATATTCCCTTCCTCCGGCGGGTATGCAAACGATGTCGTGCCAGGCTTTACGGTGGCGTTCATCCTCAGCGTGGCGTACTGTTATGTGCTTCCGTTCATGTCGATCTTCCCGATCTTCGCCAGCGGTCAGGCAACAGGTATGCGTACGATGGGCATTTACGAACTTGGAACAAGTTATGTCAAATATGCGAAGACCCTTGGTATCAAAGAGAACAAGATTCTCATGTATATCTTCCGTAACGCGGTTCTTCCGCAGCTTACGGGTCTGGCGCTTATGCTTGGTTCCATGATCGGTGGAGCGCTTATCACCGAGATGATCTTCTCGTATCCCGGACTCGGTATGGCGCTTCTAACGGCGACTACAAACAACGACTATCCGATGATTCAGGGATCTTCTCTGCTTATCTGTATAACTGTTCTTATCGCCAACTTCTCGGTGGATGTTCTAATCGGTTTCTTTGATCCACGAGTCAAAGCCGGAATGTCAGGAGTATAATCGATGAAAATTCTAAAGAATCTACTGAAGGAAGCCACATTCGTCTTCGGCGGCGGGCTTTTCCTTTTGACAATTGCCATCGCAATTTTTGGCCCGATGGTTTACAACGTAAACGTTGAATCCCATTTTATGCCGTATCAGGCACCAAGTATGCAGCTTTGGCTTGGCGCAGATCACCTTGGACGCGATATGATTTCGCTTCTTATCTGTGGTCTTCAGAATTCGCTTTATGTCGGATTCATGGCAGGAATAATTGCAACCGGACTCGGAACACTCCTCGGTGTTTATTCCGGTTATAAGGGTGGCGCAATGGACGATGCGATCAACATGGTTACAAACCTTGTGCTGGTCATTCCATCATTCGTGGTGCTTCTGCTTATTTCAGCATCACTTCAGGAAGGGCGTTCCCTTGAGCTGATCGGGATAATCATCGGTCTCACAACATGGACATGGACAACACGTTCGGTTCGTGCGCAGACCGCGTCGCTCAAAGGTTCAGAGCATATCAACCTGGCAAAGGTCAATGGCGCAGATACGCTGACCATTCTTGTCAAGCATATCCTTCCCTACCTGTTCTCGTATGTGTTCATGGTGTTCATTATCCAGGTTGCATCGGGGATTCTTACCGAGTCAATGATTTCCATGCTTGGTCTTGGCCCATACGACTCGGTTTCTCTTGGAATTATCATGGAAGATGCGATGAAAAACGAAGCTCTCGGTGATGGTGTCTGGTGGGCGTTTATGCCGGCCACTCTGCTTATCACAGCGATTGTTTTCGCCCTCTACACCTTAAACACCTCGATGGAGGGTGTTTTCAACCCGGCCCTGAGAAAGTAAGGAGAGGAATTACAATGGCAACTTTTGAAGTAAAAAATCTTTCCCTTCATTACCTGACCCGCTTCGGAGCAAAGGTTCATGCGGTTTCAGACGTTTCATTTGAAATGAATGAAGGTGAGATTCTCGGTATCGCCGGTGAATCCGGCTGTGGTAAAACAACGCTTGTGAGCGGCCTTATGGGTCTATGCCTCCCGCCGCTTTATCCGACAAGCGGCGATGTAATAGTTGACGGTGAATCTCTCATGGGCCGCACTCCGGCCGAGATTCGTGAAAACGTTCTGTCACGTAAGGTTTCGATGATTCCTCAGGGCGCATTCAACGCTCTGAATCCAACGCGCAAGATCAAGGATCTCGCGATGGATGTCATCGAAAGCCATGAAGAGAATCAGAGCAAGAAGGCGATGTACAAGCGCATCTACGATCGTTTTGAACTTCTTGGAATGGACACAGCGCGAGTTCTCAACTCGTTCCCTGTTCAGCTGACTGCCGGTGAGCGCCAGCGTTCGGTTATCGGTATTTCGACCCTGCTCAACCCCAAAATGGTTATTGCAGACGAGCCGACATCCGCGCTTGACGTGACCACGCAGAAACAGATCATCGGTATGATATTCGATCTGCTTGAAAAGAAGGTCTTCTCGACAATGATCTTCATCACCCACGAGCTTCCGCTTCTTCGTCACGTCGCAGATCGAATCTGTGTCATGTACGCGGCAGAGGTAGTTGAACTGGGAACAGCCGAGCAGCTGGTTTTCGATCCGCGTCATCCATATACAAAGGCTCTCATGAGCGCCATGCTCAGTGCCGAAGAGGGTGCCAAAGGTCGCAAACCCGAGGCTATCGAAGGCGCTCCGCCGAACCTCGTGAATGAGATAGCAGGTTGTCGTTTTGCTCCAAGATGCAAGTATGCTCATCCGGAGTGCAAAGTCAAAAAAATGGAAATCCGCATTGTCGGTGACCGTCAGGTGAGGTGTGATTATGCCGAATAACAATATCATTTTCGAAGGCCGCAAACTCGTCAAGGAGTTCGGTCACGGCAAGTCTCTTTGCACGGCATTAGGCGGTGTCGATTTCAACATCAAGGAAGGCGAAATCGTCACCCTTGTAGGTGGATCTGCATGCGGCAAATCGGTTCTTGCAAAGCACATGCTTGGTTTCCTTCAGCCGACCAGAGGCGAGTTCCTCTATCAGGGCAAGAAGATCACCAATCAGCGTGACCATTGGCAGAATGTTCAGCCGATCTTCCAAGATCCGTTCTCGGCATTCAACCAGTTCTTTTCTATCCGCTCCCAGCTTGAGGATTCATTCAAAATCCTTTATAACAAGCCCAGCAAGCAGGATGTAAAGGATCGCGTTGACGCTGCTCTTATGGCGGTCAACGTTCTTCCGGCCGAACTCGAAGGC
>CAIOZP010000685.1 GCA_903862805.1 uncultured Fibrobacterota bacterium | reverse complement strand
GTTGTTGAAGTCGTGCGCCATACCGGAGGCGAGAATACCAAGCGATTCCATTTGTCGGTTCTGGAACATCTTCTCGACCATTTCTTCGCGTTGACCTATTGCCTTCTCCCGTTCACTCACGTCAACGAACGTACCAGCGAATGTGCGCATACGTGAGCTGTTGTCATCCTGCTGGATTATGCAGTCAACGTGCGTCGCTCCGCTGAACTGATCGGCAAGGGCGAAGGTTCCGCGTAATGGAAAAACCGCTTTACGGAAATCTGGGAAATTGACAAGAAGGGAACGGATGTTGACCCCCGCGAGTGTCTCGCCTTCCGGAATGATTTGCAGACTCGATGCCGGATTGCACCATGTGAAATCTCCGGATGAATTGAGCCGGAATGTCATGACCGGCATTGTGCTGCCGAGCGAGAAGAGACGGTTGTCGGCTGCGGTAACGCGGCGAAGAAGTCGTGCGTTACTTGCTGCGGAGAGCGCGGTTCCGTAAGCGATTACGATATACATGCAGGCAGCAGAGAAGAACGCCGGTAATGTCAATCCAACAAGTGCGGTATTTTCAATTAACGAAGACGAGGACTGAACCATTGCATATGTGAATATCGCAAGCAAAGCCGCAACCGGACTCAGTGCGATTCGCGAATGGAACCCGTTTCCAAGCATAGTCAATGAAAGGCCGAGAACAAGAACCGTTCTGACGGCCTCAGGATCAAAGCCGTTTTTATAAAGTTCATGTGTGATTAGTGCAACAGCAGTCATGTCAAGGAACATGCTGATATAGGGGACAACAACGTACGAGGTAAGCGGTGGGATCTCAGAGAAAATGATTGTGCCGTAAATGAAAACCACGGCAAATGCCGCAACAAAAATACCACATGATGCCAGAGAAATTTGTGCGGTCGCAAAGAAGTAGATTGCGAAGGCTCCGGCAATGGACGCCAAGGCCATTCTCACCGTGGCGAGCTTTCTCTCCGCGTCTGCTTCTGCAACCAGCATAACCGAGCGATCGTTTGCTATCGGCAGGTTCGGTGGAGATGATTTTGTAACATTTTGCATTAATTTTCTTCCGGAAACGTTGTCTGAATATAGTTATTGTTCTGAAAAACGTACCGGCAACTCTAACGTAAATTTAATGACCTAAAGTATTGACTTCTGCCGCAGGATTTATTATGTTAGTCGCCAGTTTGAAAAAATTGACGTTGGAGTCAGGGTGCAGGAAGCAAAGAATGTTCTTGAGAATGCGGTGAGGGAGGCAAAGGTCAACGTCATCCTCGATGCGGCCATGGTGATTTTTTCACAGAAGGAATTTCACGAAACCAGACTTGAAGATATTGCCGAGGCAGCCGGGTTTTCGAAAGCATCCCTATATAACTATTACAAAGACAAAAACGAGATTTTTCTCGGGCTGGCCATTCGTGAGCATCGTCGTTTACATCAGCGGATGTCGAATGCGGTGAAAGATAATGCATCTTTTATTGACAACATGAGGGCGCTTCTTCGTGCAAGCCTTGAAAACTTTGATGACTGTGTCGGATCCATCATTGCCATTTCCGGATTTCGACTTATGCGCCTGATTTCGGAAATCACAACCTGCGCTCCTTCCGAAAGTGAGAGCATATATGCGGAATTCCGCAGGGTTTCCAATGAAATTACTGACCTGACAGAGCAGCTCGTAAAAAAGGCCCGTAAATCCGGCGAGATCGAAAGCACTCTGCCAGACAGCATAATCAATAATTATGTAAGCGCCCTCGTGAGAGGCACGCTTATGAGATGGAAGATGGAAGGTCGAACCGAAGATGTCAGCACCACTGTTGATCAGATAATCGAATTTGTATGCAATGGCATCAAAGTCAAAAAATCAAAATGAAACTTTTCCCACCGGAGCGGATGATGAATAGAAGGAACTACGCAGGACTGATCGGATCGGCAATTGTGATGTGTGTCGCATTTGTCAATGCAGGAACATGGACATTAGACAAACTGATCGACGAAGGACTCGCGAACTCGCAGGTTGTCAAGGCTGTTTCGGAAGAACAGAAAAAGGCCGATGCGCAGGTGAAGGAAGCGAAGGGAAGTGCGGCTCCGACCGTGACTATGAACGCGGCGGGATCCTATATTTTAGATAGTTATTCGCCTCCGTTTCCGGATCCATACAAAAGCATGAGTGATCTGACCAAACCCAAAACAAACACACTAAGTGCAGGGATAAATCTAAATCAACCTCTGTATGCACAAGGCAAAGTCGCAATTGGCCTTCGAGTCGCCAAGCTTTACAACCGGCAATTGCTTTGCAAAAGCGAATCGGCAAAAATGCAGGTGAAGGCAAGTGTAACCAAGGCTTTTTACCAGCTTCTTCTTGCAAAACAGAATGCGAAAGTAAGCGAAGACGCGCTTGCACTTGCAAAAGAAACTCACAAGCAGACGGTACTTCAGTTTTCTGTCGGGAAGTCGGCAGAACTGGATACTCTAACTTCGTTTTATGGAGTCGAGAAGGCCGAAGCGGATGTACGGTCTTCTGCAAAGGGGACGACTTTGGCCGTTGCGCAGCTTATCAATGTGACAGGAATTGATGAGCCGACCGCTACGGTAGACGTGTCTGGTGAATTTATGAATCCATCATTCACGATCTCACTTGAGGATGCTTTGAAAAAGGTTCACAAGGACAACAAGGATCTCAATCAACTAATGTCGGGAGCAAGGATTCAGGAGGAGCAGGTAAAACTTGCACGAAGCGATTATCTTCCTCGAATAAATGCCACCTTTGGTTATACCGAAATAAACCAGTTCAACAATACCAATGATCTTGCTGGTAAAGACAATGCATGGGGAGCGAACTCCAGTGTCGGTGTCAATCTCACCTGGACCTTGTTCAACGGCCTCGGAACCCAAATGCGTGTGCGAGAAGCCGAGGCGGCAAAGCGCGGATTTGAACATACCAGTGCATCAACCGATGACGCTCTTGATCTCGCCGCCCGCTCGGCATGGGAATCAATGGAGTCGAATCGTGTTGACATAGAGAGAGCTGCGCTAATGGTCACGGTCGCCCAGAAGGCCGCCGATATTTCGGCAAAGGCTTATGAAGTCGGACGCATGACGCTTCTTGAAATGCAGAACAAGTCACATGATCTCGACTACGCGAAAATGGCATACAACAATGCGCTCTTCCAGTTCACCTCGGCGGTGATAGACTTGCGCGTTCTCATGGGCGATTACCTCGCCGAAGATGTCGCATCTGTCAAGTAATCCATCAAACAGAAACAGGAGTTGAATATGATATTGACAAGAGGGAATGTAGCGAAGATCGCGGCAGTGTTGGCTGCGGCGCTGATCATGGGGGGCTGCGCAAAGAAGGCCGGCAAGGTCGAGAGTATTGCCGAGATCCAGAAGCGCGAAGGGATTCCGGTGACCGTAGTTGCAGCAACGGCAGGCAACTTCGACCTTACGGAATGTTCCGGCGGAACGGTTGAAGGTTATCAGCAGAGTCTTTTAACTTCGGGAATTTCTGCGACTGTCGCATCTGTCAAGGTGTCGGTTGGGCAGAACGTCGCGAAGGATTTCGAGATGATGCGCCTCGATCCGCAGAGCAGTTCTCCGCTTGAGGTGGCGCAGGCCAATTACAACAATTCGGCGAAGTCGCTTGAGCGCGTGAAGGCCTTGGCAGATCAGGGCGGCGTGAGCAAAGACGCGCTCGATCAGTCGGCCGCAGGAACCGCAGTTGCCAAGGCAAATCTCGACGGCGCCATTAGATCAGAACACGTGCTCGCACCATTTGACGGAATGGTTGTCGAGGTCTATCAGACACCGGGTGCACTTATCGCATCAGGCAAGAACCTCGTGAAGATTGCGACGATCGGCAAGGCACGGATCAAGCTGACAGTTGCAGGTGACGTTGTAGGGAAGTTCAAGATCGGTCAGAGTGCGTTCGCCGTTGTCGGTAGCGACACCGTCGAAGGCAAGATCGAAAAGGTCGCACTGGCCGGTGATGAAACGAATCACAGCTTCGTGGTTGACGCGGTTTTTCCGAATCAGCAGAAGAAACTTCTTCCTGGCATGTACGCACTTGTAAACGTGGTTGTTGATCAT